>JAUIHU010000440.1 GCA_030432175.1 Verrucomicrobiia bacterium
ACCGCGGGGTCTGCCACCAGCTTCCCGAGCATGATACGATCGAAAGACTGCTGCAAGAAAACTCGAATTACCAGAAGATCGTATGGGTGATCTGGTGGCGATGAGTGGACGGAATGTCGTGATTGGACGTACCCCCGAATACCATGACTTGGAAGCGCTGGAGGGCATTTTGAGATCTCATGGAGGCCGTTATGAAGAAATGGTTCCCATGGTGATTTCACATCCGCTCAGCGCTGAAGCTCTGGAAGAATCCGCTCGGGATCCAAGAAATTTCGACATCTTTCATTTCACGATCAATGGAACTCATTTCCATGAGGGAGAATCCGCATAAAAGCGCTCCGAATTGCCGAGATTTCATAAATCAAAAATAAATTTGCCTGTCACCCAATTCACATGATCCAGAAAGAAAGTTACTCTTGTTACATTGCTGGAGAAAAAGCCGGCTCGGGAGATCCGCTTCAGGTATTCCATCCATACAATGACGCCTTGGTAGGGGAAGTTCCAACCGTTGGAGTCGCTGAAATGGAAACAGCGATTCAGAAAGCATGTAGCGGAGGCGAACCATTGACCCGCTTTGAACGATCGGAAATTCTGGATCGCGCTCGACAGATACTGGATTCGCGCAAAGAGGAAATGGCGCGGCGGATCACGGCAGAATCCGGATTGTGTCTTCGAGAATCTCGATACGAACTGGGCCGCGCGAGTGACGTATTTCGGTTTGCGTCAATCGAAGCGCTCAAGGACGACGGGCAGATTTTTTCCTGTGATATTTCTCCTTCGGGCAAAGCGAGAAAGATTTTCACACTCCGAGAACCACTGACACTTGCCTCAGCGATTACCCCATTCAATCATCCACTCAATCAAGTCGCGCACAAACTGGCGCCGGCCATCGCAGCCGGAACACCCATTATTCTGAAGCCTTCAGAAAAAACGCCACTCACCGCCATTCGTTGCGCAGAAGTTCTCTATGAGGCTGGGCTTCCGGGATGGATGCTCAGCGTGGTTCTGGGTCCAATGGATCAAGTAGCCAAAACGTTGGTTCAAGATGATCGAATTGAACTGGTTTCTTTTACCGGGAGCGTGGCGATTGGAAAAGAAATCGCCCGGACCGCTGGCTACAAAAAGCTGGTTTTGGAATTGGGAGGCAATTCGCCATTAATGGTGTTCGATGACGCTGACCTGGACCAGGCGGTTCACTTGGCAGCGGAAGGCTCATTCCGCAACTCTGGTCAACGTTGCACAGCTGTGAAACGGATTCTTGTTCAGGAAAGCATTCGCGAAGAATTCACCGAACGCTTTATAGAGAAAGCCAAAGAGTATGTATCGGGAGATCCCTTTGATGAATCGACCCGCGTGGGCACAGTCATTGATGAAGCCGCAGCCATGCGCTTGGAAAAAGTCGTCAATGATGCAGTCGGCATGGGAGCGGAAGTTGCTCTTGGCGGCAAGAGAACCGGAGCTTTGCTGGAACCCACCGTGATTGTTGATGTGCCGCGCGACGCTGAAATGGTGGTCTGCGAATCATTCGGACCTCTGGCGCCGATCATGGGTTTTTCCGATCTCGAAGACGCGATTCAACTCGCCAATTCCACAGCTTTTGGACTTTCCACGGGAGTCGTCACGAACCGGATGGATCGAGCGTTGGAAGTCATTCGCCGAGTTCGTACCGGAACGGTAAATATCAATGAAGTTCCAGGGTACCGAATCGAATCCTCCCCATTTGGAGGCGTAAAAGACTCTGGGCTTGGAATCAAAGAAGGGGTCATTGAGGCCATGAAATGTATGAGCACAGTGAAGACCTTTGCTTTACCTTGGTAAATTAGGTTAAGCTGAGTTTGGTTGGCATGATTTCCCTCGAAAAAGCCCAGCGCCTGATCCTGGAGCGTGTATCCCCGCTCGGCTCGGAAATGGTTTCATTATATGAAGCCCGCTCCAGATTCACGTTCGAAGCTGCTTTGGCGCGTGTAGATTTGCCTGTTTTCGACAACTCAGCCATGGACGGATACGCGCTGAGGGTTGCAGATCAGGCGGTTTTTGGATCAGAGGGGCAAACAGGCCTGGAAGTCATTGGAGAAATCCCGGCGGGTAAAGAATTGGACACCCAAATACTGCCGGGGACATGTGTGAGAATTTTCACGGGCTCGATTTTGCCTGCAGGCGCGGACGCCGTGATCATGCAGGAAGATGTTGACACCCAGGAAGTGGAGGGAGGGTTGCGTGTCTGGATTCGTGACACTGTCAAGCCATGGGAAAATGTTCGGTTTCAGGGAGAGGAAATCCGCAAAGGCCAAGAGATCTGTGAGAAAGGAGTCCAACTCACACCTGCCCGACTGGCATTGTTGAGTCATGCGGGGGTGGATCGAATTCGGGTAAGTCGGAAATTGAAAGTGGGCATTCTGGCGACTGGTGAAGAGTTGGTAGAACCCGGGCAAGAGCTAGCCAGGGGGCAGATTTACGAAAGCAATCGACTGGCTTATGCGAGTTTGCTTGAACAATGCGGGGCCGAGCCGGAGATTTTTCCAATTGTGCCAGACAATTTGGATTCAACATGCCAAACCCTTGAATCGGCTTTGAGTCAATGTGACTGGATCCTTACCAGCGGCGGCGTCTCAGTAGGAGATCATGACTATGTGAAGGAAGCAGTGGAAAAGCTGGGAGGGAAAACGGCCTTCTGGAAAATTCGGATGAAGCCAGGAAAGCCTTTCGCTATGGGAGAATTTTTGGGTGGCCAACTTTGGTTTGGAGCGCCGGGCAACCCAGTGTCAGGCATGGTAGGATTTCATTTGCTCGTGGCTCCGGCGGTCAGAAAATCTCTGGGTGTCAAGAATCCTTTGCCTCGATGGATCAGTGGGTCTTTGGCGGCCAATATTCAGAATCCAGGGAACAGACGACATTTTGTTCGAGGAGTGATGAATGAGAAGGGAATGATTCAACCGCTTAAGGGCCAGGCTTCACACAGGTTAAGCTCAATTTCTGAAGCGCAGGCGCTGATAGATGTGCCCGCAGAAAGTTCTTTAACAACAGGAGATTCGATACGTTTTTGTTTTCTTCCGGAGACACTTTAAACCTTCGTCGTCATCTGATTAATATCGTCAAATAACAAATATTCCCTGACGCGCAAGTTGAATAAAAATAAAAAAAGTAAAATCATATTTGACAGATTAGAAATATTGGAGATGTTGTTAACGCTTTAAGGAGGCGTTTGATGATTCAATTCAATTTTAAATTAATCGGGAAATTTCTGTCTTTCTCAGCAGGAACTATTCTTTTCATTTCAGGTAGCAGTTCTGAACTCAGAGCTGAAGCTAAGGCGCAAACCAGTGGACATAAGCCATCTGATTTCGAGCGTACGCTCTATCAAGCATCCGTGTCAGAAAATTGGCTGCAGCCTGTGGAATATATGGACAGGTTCGAAATCCAAATAATTCGCGCAAAGCCAAATGTAACTGGAAAACCTTCAATTCGAAAACGCTCTCGTTATGTCGTCAGATGGCGTCCTCAATGTTTTTATATGGAAATTTATCATGAGGATGCAGCCAAGAACCTTCAATCAAAGCCAAATGAAATCCTGGGAAGAATCAAAGGACGTCTATGGCGCTGGGAACAGGAATCTCTTGAGACATGCCAAATGGATTTCAATGAGTTGCCGGAATTCTTCCCTCTTCAACTTACGGATGGAGCCACCGAGATCTCGGAGTTATGGAAAAGTCGCCCAGTGAGAGCCATACCGAACCGGCCATTAGAAAGACTGCTGAAAGCAGGAATGATGATTGATGAGGTATTTCGGCTTGGCTTTGGAATGGTAAATCCGGATTCGTTGCAATGGAAGAGAAACTCTTTCTCAGCCAAACACCACGATCGTCGTACAATCACCGGGGAACTTCATTGGATCACTGAGAAGGGTGAAAAAACTCAGTACGCTCTGGACAGGATTCGATTTCGATTTGAAACCAGGAACAGCGACACCAGATCCAACAATGGTCTATATGTACAAGGTTTCCATGTCTTATTTCAGTTTCCTGAACCTGGAACACGACTCAAAACCTGGCCTGATCACTTGCCTGATGCGTATACAATCTATGCTGATCCAGACCAACTGACCGAAGATCCTTACATGGTGAGAGAAGTTCGTTTTGAGGAATGGCAGCCAGCGCTGACTGAAATTCCAATGGCAGATTTTGATCCGGAACAATTAAAAGGAAACACAAAACAATACTGGTACGTAACTGAAGAATCTGCTGCATTCCGAAATGAAGCGGGACAGATTCAATCGATCACCAGTTTCTATCCGGATTATCCAACCCAAAATTATTGGTATGGTAAAAGAAATGTGCTGATCTTGTTTTTGTTAACTGCGGTTAGTGTTGGAATATGGGGATTCATAAAATTAAAACGTAAAATTCTGCAAACTCGAATGACGCAACTGGTTTGGCTGGCGGTTTTCACTATGATTTTTAACGGCGGTCTGATGAATGCGGAAGCACAGTTTAGTGATCAGCAATTGCAGACAGTTGAATGGTTTCGTAACCAGCTTGAAAACCCTCCTGAGATTGTGAAGAACTTTGCATTTGAGTGGTTGTCTGTTGAACCGGCGTTTCCAGGAGTCAAGGCGAAGGTTGTG
>JAUIHU010000441.1 GCA_030432175.1 Verrucomicrobiia bacterium
CGACAATGTGACGATTGACTGGGATGAAGCCGGCGTTCTTGAGTTTACAACTGATCTGTCCAGTGGAAGCTGGGCGCCGGTTGAAAACGCCAACAAACCGCACACCGAGGCTGCGGATGGTAATAAATACTTCCGAGTGCGCGGTGGTAACTGAGATCATTCAAAGGTGTTTTAAACCAAACACTTCAATGATCTGAATCCAACCTCCTCCGACTCTGTGCGGCAGGAGGTTTTTCTTTTACAACCTCGGATCAGTCGGCTCCGCTCGTACTGCCATCATGCCAACCAGACATTCATGCCTCCTCCAAATCGGTTCGCGTCCAACCCAGCGCCTGAGCCATTCCAAAGCTAATGCCCATTCACGAGCAGCCTGTGTGCGGCAAGCCGTCAAGTTGCGCTTCAATACAATCTCCATCTGATCTTCACGTGTATAGTCCAACCCATAAACCAGACGCAGAGCTTCAGGTCCACGACACTTCAACGCCGGTTGAATCCATCCTCTTCTTCCTGGCGGCGCGCCTTCCACTGGACTGACTCTCCAGCCGAAACCTCCCTGGTCCGCTGCTTGCTTCCATGCTTCCACAGCTTCTTCCACATCCTCCTGATTGTGCAAATCAACCATCCGAACCCCTCGATCCACAAACAACTCTCTGTCCGCTGCCTGAAGCGTTTCGTATCCAAGCAAAGCTTCCTGCTGATCAAAACTCTGCTCCGCGACAACCACCTTGTCTGTGGCCAATAATCTCAGCTGCTTCAACTGAATGGATTTTTCCTCAATGAAATTCGCCTGAACCCTTTGAATCCAATGCACAAATCCCTCATAACGCTTTCTGCGTTTCTGATACTCCGAAACTAAAGAATCCAGATGCAACCCATTTTCAGCAGCCCGATGGAATTGTTCCAGAATCATGCCCGCGCCTGATAAAGCGGCGTCTCCCAATTGCTTGATCCTTCCTTGCCCATCAATCCCCTCCCACAAAGAATCCACCAACTCGCTCTGGATGATTTCACATTCGAAAATGGCTGATTCAGCTTTAACTCGTTCCCAAAAACCAGAGGCTTCGAGAGCTGTTTGAAATCGAGGACCAAACTCAAAACCGGAACCAGAGCCTCCTTGCCCTTTTGAACATTTAAATACAATCGATGGAATTGGGATCCAAGGAACACAAACTGCCTTCCTGGATTTGTTATGTTTCAGATAACGAAAAGCTGAGGCCGGGCATTCCAATGGCTGATCATGAGGGTTGGCGTCCGTGGCGACCAGCGATGGGGTTAGCAAAAAATCATCCTCAGCCAACGCCCCGTTAGATTTCAACCAGTCGATCGCTGTTCTGACTTTATCTTCCCGCAAAGAGATGATTCCACGACGCCCTGTATCCACTTCCTTCAGGGTTCTGAATGTTTCCCATTTTTGACTTTTCCTCAATGTCACGAATGGAATATCGAACCATTCATTCTTGATTCCCGCATTACCTTCAAAATTTTCCTGACTGGGCTGACTTTTCAATTGATGGTTTAAGGGCAGAGGTCTTTTTGAAACCGCGTATTCTTTCTTCGCCGGTTCAGAAACCGTTTCCATTTCGGGAAACCTCAATGCAGTCAAATATCCTCCATAAGCGCAACCGGTATCAATGTTCACGGTTCGATTTTCCCACTTGGGTTCAGCTCCAGGTGTGTGACCATAAACAACCCAGGCGCTTCCTGCATAATCAGCAGCCCAGTTCAAACGCTCCGGCAAACCGTGTTCATCCAATTCGCCAGTGGTCGCCCCATACAATGAAAACTCCCGGATATTCCTGGAGTCCCTTCCGTGATGTGATTCCTTGGACCCAGCATGCGCCACGACCAACCTGCCCCCATCCAAAACCAGATGACTTGGCAAAGACCGAACCCAATCCCGGATACTTTCTCCAAATTCCTTTCCGTTAGCCCGCACACTATCCAGCGTGCGAGTAAAATCTTCATCCACCTTCTTAAAACGAACTCCATCCAAAGCCCTCGCCAGTTTCTCATCATGATTCCCAGGAGCCGCGCCAGCTTGCCCAGTTCGACACAGATGCATCACCAACTTAATCGTCTCGACTGGATACGGACCTCGATCAACCAGGTCCCCGACAAATACTGGAAATCTTCTTGGATCTGACAACAGCCGCAGCCCGGCTTCTGCTTCCGGTTTCCAGGGATCTCCCTGCCACCTGTAACCAAGGCGCTTCAGCAAACTCAACAGTTCTTCGAAGCATCCATGTACATCTCCAATCACATCGAATGGTCCGGTCCAGTGAGTGAGAATCGTACGCGCAGGCAGGCGTTTTAATTCCAATTCCTCAAGCCGCGACGGGTCAACAATCCAAACGTCCCTGAATCCTTCCTGCCTCGCCTTTTTCTCAAAACTCCCTTCCTTAGCGCTCTTTCCTGAATCCAGAAAAAACCAGGCCGGCGTCAAATGATAACGTTTGGCAAGGCGAATCAGTTCATTCCGAAAATTTCTGGATCGCCCTTCAATATCGACCACTGTCATCTGGTTCCGCTTCAACCTCAATCCAACCAATGAATGAAAGATTTCCTCAACTTCTGGATCCTGCCCCGGATGGTCCGAATTTGGATCCTTTGGGATCCATTGCTGCACCGCCTCAACCGAAACGCATTCAAGATCCAGAAACAACTGATGAATGAACCGTGCTCGCCAACTAGCGCCAGAACCCGAAACAACCACCAGCGCTGGAGCGGAAATGGATTTGTGAGTAGTTGATTCTTTCTCAACTTTTGGAAGCGCTGGCAATGATTTCAACCAGACTGAAACATCCCCTGGGTGAACATTATCACGTTGATCACATTCTTCGACGCCTTGCTGTGCTGCCACATCTCTCGGATCTTGCTGTTGCGGACCATTGTCACTTTCCAGAGTTGGTGTCAGCGGTCTGAAAATGGATCGCAATGCGTTCAACCGATCGGTTGCTGTAGTTTTCGTTTCTCGGCAAATTTCTCGCCACCGATGAAGAATCCACTCGTGGCATGGGTGAGAATGGGTCAATTGATTCAGCCATTGGTTAACCTGGAGATCGGTCTCAGGTAGAAACAGATCATGCCAGGGGCCTGGATCCAAAGTCGGCGCCAAATAGATTAACGAATTCAAGACCTCAGCAACGGTCGAAAGTTTTCTCAAGCGAACGGTATGATAAGAAGATTTAACCTTGGAAAGAATCGGATGTGTTTCGATCTCAAACCCAAGTGGAGAAAACAGATGGTCCCAGGAAAACCCCCGGAACTCTGGGTAAACCGTTGAAAACTCAACTTGCAAAGTCAACGCGTGCCCGGCCAATTCGGGACGATTCGGACAAATATCCTGAACGCTCTCAGGGAACAAAAGCGTCAAAGCCCTGGCAAAAATCACTCCTCCTGCAAAAGAACGATCATTGACCTCAGCTTCGGGAAACTTGGGGCCGAGTCGGGTTCTGACTCGACGCTGAAACCATTCATGAGGAGCCCAATCCAGGACGATAGAGACCTCGCAACGATCATGTCTCAATTCAGGACAAAACACCTTTGCCATCCCGAAACCCAAATCCTCTGAGCGAATGGAATTGGGATCCAGATTCAACAAAGTCAGCAAGTCGCTGGCGGGGCTGGTGGTTGTCGAAATGGACACTAACATAGTCGAAAGGTTGCTAATTCGTGTGAAAAGGTTAGGATAATTGATAATTAGTATGCGGATTCACTTATACAGCCTGCATGGGTTATTTCGAGGAAAGGATTTGGAAATCGGAAGAGATTCCGACAACGGAGGTCAGATTATCTATGTTATGGAATTGGCTCATGCGCTGAGTCAACTTCCTGAGATTGAAGCTGTCCACCTATTCACGCGTCGCATTGACGATAAAAACTACTCGCAGGATTACAACGTTCCAGTTGAAAAAATCAACGACAAGTTTGATATTCGACGAATTAATTGTGGAGGGAAAAAATACTTACCTAAAGAATGGCTCTGGGACCACCTGGATGAATTTGTTTCCAATACAATCCAGCATATCAAATCAGAAAACATTTTCCCGGACTGGATGCATTCCCACTATGCAGACGCCGGGTATGTGGTTACTGAACTCTCAGCATACCTGAATGTGCCTTTTGCGCATACCGCCCACTCACTGGGCAAACCCAAGCTCGAAAAACTCCTGGCCTCCGGGCTGGAGCGAGGCGAAGCATTCGAACGTTATCACTTTAATGATCGATTTAACGCAGAAGAAGCCACATTGGCCAACGCTGAATTTATTGTCACTTCCACCGAGCAGGAAATTTCTGTCTTCAAGGATTACGTAAATTTCAATCTCTCCGAATACCACATTCTGCCTCCTGGTATCGACTTTGAAAGATACTACCCTTATTTCGAAGATTTCTTTGATAACTCCCAAAAATCGGTCGAGCAAAAGCAGGCCATGATGAAGGCCAAGGAAAGAATGGATCTGTTCTTTTCAGAACCCAATAAACCCATCATCCTCGCTATCTGTCGTCCTGATCGTAAAAAGAACATCCACGGGTTGATCGATGCTTACGGCGCAGACCCGGAACTGCAAGCGTTGGCCAACCTGGCGATCTTCGCCGGAATT
>JAUIHU010000442.1 GCA_030432175.1 Verrucomicrobiia bacterium
GGACTTATCAAACCGAGGCCGCGCCCCCTGAACTGAAAGCGCTGCATCCGGTGGGAGTCCGGCAAGGGGAAGCGCAGGTGGTTCAAATCGTCGGCAAACTCGACCCTGGTCCAGGGCAGCTTTGGATTTCTGACGGAGCGGGCATAGAGGTGGCGCCTGTTGAAGGAGAGTCCGGGAAGTTTCAGATTCTTGCGAAAGAAGACAGTCGGATTGGGCCACATTGGGTGCGGTTGTACAATCAGGACGGATCTTCTGCTCCGGCGCTTTTCTGGGTGGAGCCTGCTGGAAGACATTATGTTCTGGAAGCGGAACCCAACGATCCACCGAAAGAAGACGCCCAGCCTTTGACGGCTGAACAACTCAAAGACGGAGTCGCGTTATATGGGCGATTAAGTGAGAACGAAGACGTCGAACACTTCCCCCTTCAACTCGAAGCCGGTCAAACTCTGGTGGCGGACATGTTTTGCTACCGACTGGGATCGCCGGTGGATCCATTGATCCACATACTGGACGCGGAATTCTTTCCACTGGAATTCAATCATGATCAGGACGATCTGTTGAATCTGGATCCCCGCCTGGTCTTTACTGCGGAGAAGTCCGGAGTTTACTGGCTGCAGGTTTCTGGATTTGCACATCCGCCCCAATCCCGGATTCGATTCACCGATGATGACGCTGCTGTGTACCGATTGGAACTTACCACAGGTGGTTATTTTAATGCGGCGCTGCCCGTCGGATCTATGATAGCGGGAAAAGAGGCTTACAATGAACGGTGGATGGGGTGGAATCTGGAATTGCTTATGGGCTCTCAATCAGGGAAATCATTTTCTCAATCACTGGTTAGGATTCCGAGGTTGGACTCAGCGGATCAGTTAGTTCTTGGTCGAACTGTTGCCGGGATGGCGTTAGTTCCTCGCTGGGACGGCACAGTGGTGGTGGAAACTGAGAGCCGGCAAAGTGATTCCGCAGAAGAAAGGCTGACCGTGGTCCAGCCGCCTCTTCTGATAACAGGTGAAATACAATCAGCTGGAGATCAAGACGTTTTTATTTTTGAAGCAGAAAAAGGCACGAGTTATGAAATATATGTGCGTTCCAGAATGTTAGGCATGGGTGTTGATCCGTTAGTAAGTGTTCTGGATGCGACTGGTAAACAGCTGGCAAGTTCGGATGATATGGCCAAGGAGCAACCTGACGCTCGATTGGAATGGAAAGCGCCGGACTCGGGTTGGTTTCAGGTAGTGGTTCAAGACAGATTTGATTATGCAGGATCAGATGCGTCCTATGTATTGGAAATCCGGTTAGCTCAACCTGAACTGGAAATTCACGCCAAACAGCTCCAGATCACTTTGACACCCGGTGAGACCCAGGACCTCGAAATTGATGTCGCACGAAAGTATGGGTTTAAATCAGAGACATTTGTGTTTTTGGATGAGCTTCCTGCTGGAGTGAGTGCGACTTTGGTGAAAATAGATGCTGAAGCAAAAAAAGCCACTGTTCGCATTCAAGCGACTGCTGAAGCGCCTGTGGCAAATCAACCCGCGGTTTTGAAAATCTTTCAGGAAGGAAGTCCATTTCAAACCGCTTGGCATTCGGTTACAGGGGCTACTACCGAAGCCGGGGAGATGATTTTGAATTCCATTCAGGAAATCTGGATCACGGTGAAGCCCAAGCCGGAGGTGAAGAAGGAAGCTGAAGGTGAGGGTGAGGGTAAGTAGATTTTATTTTTTCAAGCTAAGACGCAAAGACGCGAACAAGAAGAGATCTACATTATAAATGGCGCTTTTCCCGGGAACGCTGAGCCCCAGCTCGGTGAACAGAATCACCATCCGAATCGAGCAAAACTTCAAAGTTTAACCAGATCGTCTATAGGCAATATCTTTTATGCAAAAGTTGAATACAAATAAGCCAAAGGGATCAGAACATACCAATAACAGCCGACGTGATTTTCTGAAGCTTTCCGGGGCTTTGGTGGGAGCTTCGACTCTGAGTGGATTCAATCAAACTGAATCTGAAGCGGGTCAGGAGGAGAATCCAGTCTCCCATGCTCCTCTAGTGGGAACGCAAATGTACGGATGGGGGCAGTATTATTCCCGGATGAACAAAAGCCTCTGGGGCGAAATCGACGAAGCGTTGTCCGGGATTCGCGACGGAGGATTTGCTTATGCTGAACCCAGCCTCAATTGGGGGCGGCCGGAGGAGACCGCTGAGTTTGCAGAGCGGTTGCGCGGCAAGGGAATGCAGCCGGTGAGTGTTTACACTGGAGGGAAACTCCATGTGGATGGCGAATGGGAAGCCACTGTGCTGGGGCTGGTTGAACGGGCGGAGATTTTAAAACAAGCCGGGTACCGGATTATTGTCTGCAATCCGGACGCTACTTATGATCGGGAGAAATCGGATGCTGAGTTGGAGACACAAGCCGGCGCGTTGTCCCAACTGGGAGCGATTCTGACCGGAATGGGTATGCAATTGGGACTCCATCATCACACCCCTGCCATGCGCAGCGCCGGACGGGAATTTCATTCCAACTTCCGGAAATGTGATCCGGCAGACGTCGGATTCTGCATCGATACCCACTGGGTTTTCCGTGGAGGCACACCTCCCATGGAAGCCTTGAACGCTTACCATGATCGCGTTGTATCCTGGCACCTGAGACAAAGTCGGAACCGTGTCTGGTGGGAAACCCTCGACTGCGGTGACATTGATTACGATCAAATCGCTGCATTTGCCCGACGGCACAACATGCAGGCTCCATATACGGTCGAGCTGGCGTTGGAAGGCGCTACGAAAGTGACCCGGTCAGTGGTGGAGAATCACAAGATCAGTCGGGAATTTGTGCAGAAGGTTTTTGGGGTCTGAATGAGTGTTTGGTAACCGAATTGAGGTTCACGCAAAGACGCAAAGACGCTAAGTTAATTTAGGCAGTTGTGATTAAAGTCGGGCGGCATCCTGGGAACGCTGAGCCCCAGCTCGGCGAGTAGAGCCAACATAAGAAGTAAGCGGACCCGGTTATCAGCCGCCCTCTTTCAGTCGCGCCCAATTCAGATCAAGTCAGGATTTAAAGTTTCAGCAGTTGGAGAATAGGGGTGCGGTTAAAGAAAGGTGGTATGTGTCGCGCCGTTGGCGCTGGGGGCATTGCGTAAGAGTCTGAATAAGTCTTTTTGACATCCGAATTTTCTACCGCTTGCACCATTTTACGCCACCCTCCTTTAATCACACCCGGATAATAGATCCCTACCAAGGATCCAATAACTAAAATACTTCTTTGCGCCTTCGCGTCTTTGCGTGAGTCAATCAAAGTTTTGTCAAGATTCTTTGACTGACCCCCTTTTCGGAACTTTTTAATTTTTAAATCTTCTCCCCCTGTTTTATGCTTAGACCCTCATGACGAGGCGTTTTATTTCGCATTTATATCATTCTACGGACGCTGCTGCAGGCGAGGCTGAACCTCAACCTATTGAGTGGGATCTGACGGATTTGTTTCCGGATGTTCCAACGTGGGATAAGGCGCGGCAGACATTGCAGGGTCAGCTTCAGACACTCAAGGACTTCAAAGGTCGGTTGGGAGAAAGTTCGGACACATTGCTGCAGGCGTTGGATACCTATTTTGGATTCTACAAGGACCTGCTCCGGCTGTATGTATATGCCGGATTGAAGGCGGATGAGGATACGCGGGTTTCTGAAAACGAAAGTCGGCGCCAATTGGCTTCGGTTCTTTATTCAGAATTCGCCCAGGCAACCAGCTACATTTCTCCGGAAATTCTGGAGATGGGGCAGGATTTGATCCTGGATTACCTGCATGAAAATCCCGGACTCGAGACGTTCCGATTTTTCCTCGAAGATGTGTTGAGAGAAGCGGAGCACACTTTGGGACAGGAGGCGGAATCCGTTTTGGCTTCATCCGGACTGATGGCGGAAGCGCCGAGTTCGATTTACGGTATCCTCGCCAATGCGGATATTGAATGGCCAACCGTCCGGCTTTCGAATGGACAGGAAGCGCGTCTGGATCAATCCGGTTATTCCAAACACCGCTCAAGTCCCAATCGAGAGGACCGCAAACTGGTGTTCGAAGAGTTCTGGAAGGTTTGGAAAAAGTATGAACGGACCATGGGGTCCACGCTGTATTCCAAAATCCAGGGAAGCCTTTTTTACACCCGCGCCCGGAAGTATTCCAGTTCTCGTGAACGGGCGTTGTCCGGTGAGAATATTCCTGAGTCCGTTTACGACACACTGATTCAGGAGACCAACGCCAACCTTTCCACACTGCATCGATACTTTCGATTGAGAGCGAAGATGTTGAAAATCGAGGATCTGCGGTACCACGATATTTATCCACCGCTGATTGAGTTGGATAAGAGGTTTTCTTTTGAAGAGTCGAAGAAAATTTCTCTGGAAGCGGTGAAGCCTTTGGGATCTGAGTATTATGAGACGATGAAGGGCACGCTGGAGGGTGATTGGTCGCATGTTTATCCCAACCAGGGAAAGCGTTCCGGCGCTTATATGAACGGGAGCGCTTATGATGTGCATCCTTATGTATTGCTGAATCACAATGACGATTACGACTCGATGTCCACATTTGCTCATGAATGGGGA
>JAUIHU010000443.1 GCA_030432175.1 Verrucomicrobiia bacterium
GTGGAACTGGAAAAGTTGTTAGTGAGGATGGAGAAATCATTCATGCATCAATTGGATCCAATGATGGAGTTGATGCGTTTAATCAAATTCTGGCTTTAAAAGGTGGGGAATTTAAACTGCTTCCTTTCAAAAGCCCTGGATCATCCTCCATTGAGGGGTCCTGGGAATTTTTGTTAATGGAAGCTGCGCGGTTGGCAGATGAGCAGTCTCAAGCCGAAGCCGAAACCGAAGGGGCAGCGGGCGGTGGTATAGGTTCAGAGTCAGAAGCGTTGGAGTCAGAGATTGACGGCGATGTTTTTGATCCGGGTCAAGGCGCCGATTTTTTATCACAAAATCCAGTTGCAGCCCCTGGCGCTGTTCCTCCTCCGGGGACCAACGTTCCACCTCCGGGTGGAAGCATTCCACCTCCTGGGTCGGGCTTACCGCTGGGTGGAGGAATGGATTTTGATTTACCAGGAGTTCCGGATGTCTTCGTGGGTCCGGGAGCAGGATCTAAAAAACAACAAAAGGTAACTCCAGAAGCCAAAGAAAAACCGGAATCTGACACTCAAACCGAGAGAGCCAAGGAAGAAACAGATTCAGATTCAGATTCGGCATTGGCTGAGGAAATTTCTCCACCGGAAGAGTTAAATTCGCCGGCCCTTCCCGTTTCTACTCCGGACAACCAAGTCAAACCTGGTGAAGGGTTGGATGCGTTTAATTTTAAATCAACCTCTGCATCCCTGCCTAGAAGACATTCCAAAAAGAAAAAGACCTCCACACCACTTCCAACCAACGTCAGAAAAATAGTGGCTCCAGAAGTTGTTGAGCTTTTGATCACTTCCGACGCTGGGAAAGCCTTGCACGAATGGCAAACTCAGGGTGTTGAAAAGCGTTCCAATTTTCTGGAATTGCTGAGGTCCAAGACCCACCAGATCGGCGTGGGGCTTCCCCTGGGTCAGTTCAACAGGATGGTAGTTGAATCCAATGCCGAACGTGTACTTTGCAAGATCCAACCTGATTGGAAGGTATTCGTTCGAGTTAAAAAGCAAAAAACCGGAAAAGATTGAAATTTTTTGTAAGAAACTCCGGTCTTCAATATTGAAATTAATGGACAATATTCGTCACCCCAAATCATGGATTCAAGCGCTGCAGAGGTCCAGGAACTATGTACTCGAAAAATCACCAGCAATCCCCAGTCTGGCGTTCACACTGGGTAGTGGCCTGGGTGAGGCCATTGATAGTGAGAACTTTCACATTGAAAGTGAAGTTTCATTTTCTGAATTACCGGTTCCATTATTGACCAGTGTGGCAGGGCATGCGGGCAAGTGGATCATTGGCCGCTTTAAAGATCAGCAAAATAACATTCTGATTCAATCCGGTCGACTGCATCCCTATGAAGGCTGGTCGGAGTTGGAATGGATTTTTTCTTATTCTTTGATGGCCTCATTGGGCGTGAAATCCTGGGTTTTCACCAATGCTGTGGGGGGCATTTCCAACGATCTGAAACGTGGTGACTGGCTGGTGATTCGAGATCACATTAATGGCATGGGATGGAATCCGCTCAAAGGCATTGGGCGCATGGAATCTCACCTGCGCGAATTAATTCCCGGGGGCTGCGAATCAATTTTTACAGACATGAGCAGCGCTTACGATCAGGAACTTTCCACAACACTGCTGAATCAGGTCAGAAAAGAAAATGCAAATGCGAGGGCCGGAATTTATTATGGTACACTTGGGCCTTCTTACGAAACTCCTGCAGAAATTCAGCAAATGAAATCGATTGGCGCGGATGTTGTTGGGATGAGTCTGGTTGCTGAAACGATCATAGCCAGGTATTTGGGCATTAGAGTGGCGGCTCTTTCAAGTGTTACAAATTCAGCAGCAGGAGTTAACGAATCCGAGATTAGTCATTTGGAGGTTTTGGAAGCTGGAAAGGAGCTGGCGCCCCAAGCCAGAAAGATAATTCATGGATTTGCTATTCGGTATTTTGGCGCTACAAAGGATTCTTAAATTTGACATCGACTGATTAATGAGTTTCGGACAAAAATTTGGATTAGATTCGGCCCAGTGGCCGGCGTTGTGGGTGGACATCTTAGGAATTGTGGGTTGGTTGAACTCACAATCCGCAAAATGCTTTCCTACTTTGCAAGTGGGGCAACCCCTTGCTGGATCTGATTTTTGGTCGAAGGATAATAAAATTGCGCTCAGGTCATATCTGGAAATGCTCGAGGATGGCGATTTTGCCAGTCACAAAGTCAAGTTGAATGCTATAGCTGGACAGACACTAGATTTCCAGGTGCATGCTTGTTCATCTTCATTGGAGGACCGCGAAGGTTATTTAATACAAGTAATGCCAGCGGAACCAGATCCTGCAAAAACTGATTCAACCAAGACGTCTTCTTCATTGTCGTTGATTCAACAGGACGACAGTTTGTCCAAGGCCATTTCTGGTTCAGATGAATCGATGAATCGGGAGCAGAATGCGGTTGCATTAAAACAGAAACTGGATTGTGCTTTGCAATTGACTCGCGCTGTTACCCTGGATTTTAACAATGCATTAACCAGCATTCTTGGCCACACATCATTGGTGCTCAGTAAAATGAAAACCGACGATCCATGGCGCAAGTCGCTGTTGGAAGTTGAAAAATCAGCAGCCAGAGCAGCGGAAATTGCCAGTGATCTGGCTTCTTTCAGTCGTCAGGAAAAAGAAGTTAAGGCTTCCGATAAAGGTGTGAACTTGAATGATCTTATTCGTGAAACTGTGGATATGTTCCAAACCACTCGCACGGATGGGATTCTTTGGGAAGTGGAGTTAGAGGATAATGTGTTTGAAACCCGCTTCGATACGGCCAAAATGCAACGAGCTATTGTCAATTTGTTGGACAATGCAGTGGAAGCGGTCCAGGCCACTGGCAAAAAGAGTGGAAAAATCAAAGTTAAAACAGAAAACCATGATCTTGAACTCGCGGTTTGGGAGGGGTCAACTGCCATTAAGCCTGGATCCTATGTCAGTCTGGAGATTCTGGATGAAGGGGGTGGCATATCCATGGATGTCATGAACCGCGTCTTTGAACCTTTCTTCACGACCAAACCGAAGCAGAATCACCGAGGACTGGGCCTTGCCTGGGTATATGGTGTTGTTACCAACTGTGGAGGAAGCGTAGCATTCAACAACAAGGGCCTCGGACTGAGCGCCAAGATCTTCCTGCCAGCCCAAAAAACCATGATGAGCAGTGTTTCTCACAAAACAGAAGACCTGCAGGGCGATCAGTTGATTCTTGTCGTGGATGATGATTCTTTGCTTCTGAATATGGGGGAAGTCGTTCTGAGTGAGTACGGCTATCAAATAATGACTGCGGTCAATGGAGAAGAAGCTCTGAAGAAGTTGAAAGAAGTAAATTTCAAGGTCGATTTGGTGATCACTGACATGGTCATGCCGAAAATGACCGGGCGTGAATTGATAGAACGACTTCGAAAAGAAGCCCCTCACTTGCCCATCCTCTGCACTAGTGGATACCATCGTCCTTCGACTGCTAAAGAGGAAACAATGTACTTGCGCAAGCCTTTCACCAGCCAGGAATTGGTCCGCAAGGTTAAACAAATCTTTACCGATAAAGGGCTGAATTAGGATTAAATCTTAGCATTTCTGATTTTTCTTGAAAAAGTCCGGTCTGCATTAGTTGACTTAATCAACTATTGGTTTTTATTTCCTTCATGCAGATTGAGAGTTTAAAGGTATTTAGTGATCTGGCCGAAACTGAGAGCTTTACAAAAGCTGCCCAGATTAATGGCATAACTCAATCCGCTGTCAGCCAGCAGATGAGTTCGCTGGAAAAGCAGTTCAAGGTCATCCTTATCGAGCGAAGCAAGAAAAAGTTTCGACTCACCCGCGAAGGCCAATTGCTCTACGAGTACAGCAAACAGATTACCCAAACTTACGAATCTTTGCTGAATGAATTACAGGAAATTAAAGATGTCGTTTCAGGAACGATCCGTGTTGCCACGATTTACAGCATCGGACTTCACGACCTGCCTCCCTACATCAAGCAATTCCTGAAGAATTACCCTACCGTCAACATCCATGTGGAATATCGCAGGTCCAACCAGGTCTATGAAGATGTGGTTGGAAATGTCGTTGACCTGGGCTTAGTGGCCTATCCCAAGAAAGATCCCAAGCTCAATGTGCTGTCCCTCAGGAAAGATCCGCTGGTGCTGGTCTGTCATCCGGATCATCCTTTTGCCAAAAAGCAAAAAATAAAAATCAGCGATCTCAAAGAACAAAGATTCATTAGTTTTGAACCAGACATTCCTACAAGAAAGGCTATTGATCGGATCCTTAAAGAGCATCATGTGGAAGCTAGACATGTGATGGAGTTTGATAACATTGAGACAGTGAAGCGTGCGGTCGAGATTGACGCAGGTATATCCATCGTTCCTCAGGCAACTGTTGCGCAAGAAGTATTGAAGCAAACCCTGGTTCAGGTAGAAATTGAAGAAAATCACTTTTATAGACCTTTGGCTGCGATTTATAAAAAGAACAAATCATTATCCCCCGCAATGAAACAATTTTTATCAATTATTCAGGAAAGCAAAT
>JAUIHU010000444.1 GCA_030432175.1 Verrucomicrobiia bacterium
ACCAGCGGATCCTTTGGGAAAAGTTCCTGTGCCCGAGTGATGACCTCTTCGGCTTTTTCGGGAACAGAGCTTAATGCGAAGAATGTCGCCATGAGAATAGAATTTTCGGGCTGCCACAGATTGGGAAAACGAGATTCCATTCGTTCGAGCCATTGAGCGCCAACCAAATAATCTTGCTCAGCTGCAAAAGTAACTGCAGTTCGGGAAAACCAATCGGGGTCAGGGTCTTGCGCTGTTTCCCAAAGATTGATCCACGTCTGACGGGCGCCTGAAAAATCGCCGGTAGCAAACTGAATTTCTGCCTTTAATGCGCTTTTTAATTCAGGAACAGCGACGGATTCGATCCAGAGCATCCCTTCTACACTTCGTTTAGTGTCACTCCAGGTTGGGTGTGCCCGCCATCGGGCCATCAATGTTTCCCGGTCCTGCTTGCCAAGGTTCCAGGCTGTTTCATAAGCCTCTGCAGCCTCTTCCCAGCGCTCTAATGCTTCAGCAGCACGACCGAATTCGTATTGAGTCGCCGGGTCCGTGCCGGTTCGTGAATCCTTTGCCAGCGCTCTGAGTTTGGCAAAGGCTTGAGAGTATTTTTCATTCTCCCAGTCTTCCAAAGCCGACTCGACTGATACCGCCTGGATTCGGGTCGCTGATTTATTTCTGTTTGCTGAGAGGTTTTGCCAAACCAAAAAGCTTCCAACGGCAATGATCACACCCAGAGTGATCCATGCAGCTAACCACACTTTCCTGCTCATCGGGCCCGTTTTAACTATTTTGGTCAGGTCATCAAAGATTAAAATTACCGTATGGTTTTCAAATTTCCTGCAATTTTCCAAGGCATGGTCATATCGAACAATATTCTACAAGCAAATGTTTGGGAGCAACTTGGTCCGAACCGACAAGCCCGGCTCCAACCTAATCAGAGGTTGGCGAATCGACCCAATCAGTTGAATTTATCTCCGGAATATCCCGGAAACGGACTGACGTGAATGGAGAATGCGTATTTAGTGATTTAAAATTACCTAAGGGCGTCGGGTACCAATTGAAGTTCAAAGCAAATACGGCAGGTAGTCCAAGCATTGAATCAAATGCTTTTTCAGTAAATTAAAATAGAAACATACGCAATGCGAACAAATTGCATAGTGAGTAGCACATCATTTGAGTTGCGAATCAATTGCAGTAGCGGTAAATGAAAGCAACGAAATGCCTGAAATTGGCGAATTCATCTGGAGAAATGGAGGTGGCGCTGTTGTTGCTATGTATTAATTGTATTATTTGAAATAAGCATTGCTAGTAACGAATTGCCTTTGAACCTGAACATTGTACACAATATGAAACACTTAAAATTAAACCGACCAACTTTCATTAAGAGCATAATTGTTTCATCTTTGGGAATGGCCTGCCTTGGGATTTCCAATGCTTCAGGAGGACTGATTGACTTCGAAGATCAAAAATATCGTGATGGCGAAAAAATCGACGTGATCACTGTGGATGGTGTCGATGTTACCTTCGGGACACTGGATCGGAATGACAAAATCTACATTGCTGAAGTGGGTGGAAAGAAGACCAGTGGATTTGCTCCGAATGATACCCCATCAGGCGGGGATCCGGGAAATTATTTCGCCACAGATGAAACTGGAAACAGTCTTAACCACAGTGATGATTACTCAATTAATTTTTCTCAAGCAGTTCAGAACGTTACCCTGGACACTTACGATTATCGCGCAGACGGTGGCGCTAAAGTTGGGGATACGGTAACTTTAAGCGCCTATGACGAACTGAATCGGTTGATTGGGTCGGACGTTTATACCATTACTGGTAAAGAACCAGAAGGCAATGTTATCACCTTCGGAATCAAGGCCTCAGGTATTTATCGACTGGAGTTGGTTCACTCCCGCTCGGATGTTGGCACAGGCATTGACAATTTATCATTTGAGGTATCTGTGGCTGCGGTTCCTGAACCTGCAGAATGGGCAATGATCGGTTTAGGAGCGGTGGTACTGGTATTCTGGGGCTTTCGCAAGGAGGAGAATGCTGAGGCCTGACCTGGATTCAAGGGTTTTTTGCCGACAAAATATTTTTTATTCAATATAATGAATCTAAAGAGGCTCTCGGGCCTCTTTTCTTTTTTTTGGAGGAAGAAATTGTCTCAGTTCATGGCGGGCCTGGCTATCCTGTAAGTTCTGAGCCCGGCTTGGTGAGTGGATTCATCATTGGAAGTAGGGCTGAAATGCAAGTAGGGCGCCTTGCCTGAATCGGCCCCGAACATCAAGGGATAGGTTAGAAATAACCTATTTCGGCGCTGAAAATGCTCTTCTAATAGTTGCGTCTATCAAGTTTTGCGCATTGCAGATGTTGCAAGGTTCTTGCAGATTTCAAAAATCAAAACAAGAATTACCCCATCGGTTAGGTCTAACTGGGCCATCAAAATTAGGTTGTAATTTTGAAGCAATAGAAGAATTATTACCTATAATCTAAACTAATTAATTTATTTCTGAAAATCAGGTCTTCAATGAAAACTTCCCACGCTAACAATGTTAACATTCCGAAATTGCCAAGAATACGGCGATTGTCAGGCTTCACATTGGTGGAGGTGGTACTCTCGATTGGACTGATTACGTTACTGTTTCTCGCCAATCTTTCAGCGCTGTACACCTCTCGAATACAACAGGCTAAAGATCGTGAAATGGGGATCGTGACCGATTTCATGATTCATTATTGCGAGATGGTTCGGGGCATGGAGTTTGAACAAATCAAAAGAAAAGCTCCATTGGACCATTTATACGACGGTCGGCAGGGAAGTCCAAAGATCATCATTCCAAACCAATCCACTTGGTTCAGCATTGAGAATGACGATTACTACACATTTCACCCGGACCTGGCCTGGTTGGAGGGACGTAATCTTGAGTTAAGAGTCAATTTGTATATTGATACACTGGCCGGAGAGGAGCACACGAAAACGTTGAAACTGGAGGTGCGTTGGAATGCGCCATTGAATGTAGGTGGGGTTTTGGAGGAACGCATGGATGTCGTGCGGTTCAAAGATGTGTAGATCAAGTCCAATCAAATCCAGTTATCAACCTCCATCGCAAATTAAAATCCATTGATGATAATGAATACCAGTTTTTCAATTAAGCGGCAGTCACAATCCTCCAGTTTTCGACGACAATCAGGGATGACGCTGGTTGAAACCCTCGTATCGGCTTCACTGATGGTGTTTGTTTCTGCCGGATTGTTGGTTCTGACTCTGGAAGCTGCAAAATCTCAAAGCCGAGCTTTGGTTGAAGCGACTATGAACCAGGAAGCGGATCAGCTGCAGGACCGGTTGTTGAATTACTTTCGGGATATGAGCGCAAGTGAGAGTGTGATTTTTTCAAAACCTGTAGTTTCGGGAGGGAGGATGTATCGCAGTGTGATCAGCGCTAAAGGGGAATCCCCTACGTTCACCAGGGAAGAAATTCATTTTGATGATAATGCTGGAAGAGTCATGCAGGATCCGGATCGGTCGGATTCCACCGCTGCTGTTGTCTTTTACCGTCCTGAGTTAAATTCGGATTACCCCAAACTGACCGAGTTGTATTTTTTTGCGTCGATGAAGGTGGGAGGAATACCGGACGGATCAAAGTTGAACATTTATTTTGAAATGACTGATGACGGACATGCTGGATTAAATGACCAGCAGGGGCAACCGAAGGATTTCGTTGTGGCGCGTTCATTTGCGGTAAAGATGAGGAATTAATACTTGGAGCAAAACCCACCAAACTGAGTCTGGACATCAAATTGGAGGAGAATATGAGATTTCAAACATACAATAATTTTAATCATCGGAGAAAATCTGAATTTGGCGGAGCGCTGCTCATGACAACTGTGTTCGCAGGTATTTTGATGATCATGGTTACTGGCGCTATGAGTCTGACTTCAAATCGGGTTCGCGCTGAATATCGACGCTGGCATTGGACTGAGGCTTACTATCATTCCGAGAATGCTTTGGGATGGGCGGCGCAGAAAGTTGCAGACGCGGATGAGGGTGGAACCCAGGCCGATTTTATCGGAGACTTTGATCTGGATTCGGGATCCATCGAGTTGGATTACCTCTCAGAATTACAAAGCAGCCAGGAAAGCGCATTGGAGAATATCTGGATCACGATCTCCAATCATCCGAACGCGGTGGAGGATTTATACTTGATCACTACATCGTCAAAAGTGGGAGATAAAATACGCACTTTACAGGCTGATATTCGAAAAAATCCACCAAGTCTAGTTTTTGATTATGAGTATTTTCTGAATAACTGGGGCTGGTGGTGGGGCAGCAGTATCACCGGGAATGGAGATAACCGATCCAACTGGGATTTTGATTTTCGTTACAACCCCAAAGTTAATGGAGATATTCGCGCCAACGGGAGTATTACTGAAAACGGACGAGCTGTAGATCCATTGGGCAGTACTCCGTTTGGTGGAACGGCCGGGGCTGATCCGGTCAGTCATGTTCATGCTGGAGTTCCCAGAGTTAAAATGCCGAACCTGCTCGATTTTTCCTATTATGAAGCTAAAGCAATACAGGAAAATGGAAAGTTGT
>JAUIHU010000445.1 GCA_030432175.1 Verrucomicrobiia bacterium
TGAGGGCTTCTCTAGTCAACCAAGTCAACCCACCTGTTTCTCTGCTACTTCTTGTCCTGCATTCTGACTTGATTCCGCTTGAGCCAGAATATTCCGGCGCCCCCTAACAGGAATAAGAACAGAGTGCTTAGCTCTGGGACAACCGACACCTCAATGTGTCAGACCTTAGGCCTTTGAAAATTTTCATGCCACCCTCCTTTAATCGCACCCCTTTCTTGGGTGTCAAAGATTTTTGTCAAAGATTTTCTTGTTTGGCGTTGTGGCAGAAGAGCGCTAGTTTTATGTAGTTTCCTAAGGAGGAAGTATCCATTCAATCAATCTTTAAAATTATCTAAAGATTTTAATGGGTGTGATTACAAGAGGGTGGCGTCCCGGAATGCGGAGCCCCAGCGCCAACGGCGCGACACATACCAGCCTGGGCTGCCAAAGCCCAGGACGGCATTCTCTTCGAAGAAAAGGGCTGAAGGTCAGACACAGATACAGCATATTTTCTCACAGAACATCTTTTTGTGTCGGGCTTTCAGCCCTTGGAGATGTGGGGATGAACCAAAACCTGGGCCTGGCAGCCCAGGCTGGTATGTGTCAGGCCTTTGGCCTTGGAAAATTTTCACGCCACCCGACATTAATCGCACCCGATTTTAATGAGCTGTAAATCGTTGTTATGCCAAATCAGGATGCGGGTTATAAACTGATCTTTTCCAATCCGGCGTTGGTGCGGGAGTTGTTGTCTTCTGGGTTGTGTGTGCCTTGGAGGGAGACTGCGTCAACAGGTTCATCGCTGGAGAAGGTCTCAGGATCTTTGGTAGATGAGCGGTTCCTATTTCGTCGGGAAAATGATCTGGTCTGGTTTTATCAACGCCCAGCCAGTCATTCGGACTCGGTTAATATGGAGAATCAGCCGGCGTTGGTGATCGTGGAATTCCAGTCGAATCCGGATCCGATCATGCCGGTAAGAATGGCAAGTTATTTGAGCTTGTTGTACGAGCAGGCCCATCGTGAAAGCAAGTGGACTGCTCCTGAATTGCCCAAGGCATTGCCGGTGATTTTGTATCACGGATTGCCGCCATGGAAATCCTTCTGTCAATTGTCAGAATTGTGGTCCCCGGCTTACCCGGAATTGGAGTCGCTGCAACTGCAACTCCGACCGATTCTGATTGATATACATCATCTCGACAAACGGAATTACCACCCGAAGATAACCTGTTTGGGTTACTTTTTCGGATTGAGAGGAGTGACGATATTGAGGAGACGATACGTTGGGTTCGAAAAATGAACGAGCGCTTATTGGAAATGAGAGAGGCGAGTTTGCAGGCGTCCATCACTCAGTGGTTGCTACAGTATTACCTGCCAACGAGAATGCCAGAATCAGATTTTGAAAAATGTAGAACCATCCAGGAAATTATTATGACAAGTGAAGAACTGACCATTGATTTAACCATCCCACTGAAAGAAAAAGTATTTCGTATGGGAATCGAACAGGGAACTTTTTCGGTGTTAGTGAAGTTATTGGAACGACGATTGGGGCCTTTGTCTCCAGAGTTGTCAAAGAGTTTGGAAGGAGCCACTTTGACAACTTTGAATCGACTGGTGGATGTGGCTTTGGAAGTTGTATCAGAGGACCAAGTGTTTGAGGCGCTTAGCGCTGGTTGAGGCGTAGAGAAACCCTTGGACATTGGACAGAATTCTTTGACACCCAAGTTTTAACGCTAGTTGACGACAAACTGGAGTCGCTTCTCAAAGTGGTCCAATGCTTTATTCTGCCTTTTAAATAATTACTGAGATTTTCTGAATGCAGGTTGTATTTTTGGGTGTCAAAGATTTTTTTCTCACATTATATTTATCTCATGAACCCATTACGTTTTGTTATAAGCCACGCCCGGCTTGGGACTTTGGCTTTGATTGCAGGATCTGTTTTTGTTGCAGTAGCGGAGGAATCGCCTCGTGTGGTGACTCCGGGCTCCACTCCTCAAGACGCTCCATCAGATGCGATTGTTCTGTTTGATGGATCTTGTCTGGAAAACTGGCGAGCGGGTGATGGTTCGGACGCCAAGTGGAAATTAGTGAAAGGCGCCATGGAGGTAAATGGCACGGGGAGTATCATGACTCGGCAGGAGTTTGGTTCAGTTCAAGTTCATGTGGAATGGCGGACTCCTTCAGAAGTCAAGGGGAATGGTCAGGGCAGGGGGAACAGCGGTGTTTATCTGCAAGGCCGGTATGAAGTTCAGGTTTTGGATTCATATGAGAATGAAACCTACTTCGATGGACAGGCCGGCGCAATTTACAGCAAGCATCCGCCGTTGGTGAATGCCTGCCGCAAACCGGGCGAGTGGCAAACTTACGATATTATTTTCCACGCTCCCAAATTGGCCGAAGACGGAGAGTCTGTTTTGCCTGGGCATTTTACCGTGCTGCATAACGGCGTATTAATCCAGTCACACGCTCCAATCGGCGGTTCCACTACGGCTTCGCAGTTCAGAGGTGTGGCGCCTAAAGGCCCATTGTTGCTTCAGGATCACGGAAACCCGGTGCAATACCGTAACATTTGGATTCGTCCTTTGGATTAGATAACCAATGCGCTGCTGAATTTGCCTTAGTGAATCAATTGGGTGTCCAGTTCGGTAATTTTTACGGCCATTGGGATTCATAAGGAGTGCAACATGCCCTGATGGGCTTGTTTTCCGAGCTGGATCTCGGCGCTCCCAGGGTTTGCTTTTCCTTGCCATTTTGATTTAATCAAATCGCCCGGTGGTTCTGTTCCGCCGGGCGATGTTTTTATTTTTACCGATTGGAACCGCATTATTCATGGACCCTAAATCGCCCTCATCTGAGAATGACTCACGCCTGTTTTTGTTAGACGGGATGGCTCTTGCTTATCGAGCCCACTTTGCTCTGATAAAAAATCCCATGGTCAATTCCAAGGGGATGAACACTTCGGCGATTCATGGATTTCTCAATACGAT
Organism: Verrucomicrobiia bacterium; assembly: GCA_030432175.1. Classification (GTDB taxonomy): domain Bacteria; phylum Verrucomicrobiota; class Verrucomicrobiia; order Limisphaerales; family JAUIHU01; genus JAUIHU01. The sequence continues at coordinate 2,961 of JAUIHU010000445.1, forward strand.
TCTCGAACTTAAACGGACCTATTCTCCCACTCACCTGTTGGTTGTTTTTGATATTGGAGATCCCAAGGAACGTTTGGAGTTGTTCCCAGAATACAAAGCCAACCGCGAGTCCATGCCCGATGATCTCCGCCTCGGCTTGTCTCTGCTCAACCCGGTATTAAAGGCGTTGAACATTCCCACCCTCGGACTGGAGGGTTGGGAGGCGGATGATTTGATTGGCACAATCGCCAAACAGGCCGAACCCAGAGGCATTACCACTTACATGGTGACGCCGGATAAGGATTTTGGGCAGCTGGTTTCTGAAAAGACGTGGATCCTGAAGCCTGGACGACAGAAAGATCCGGCACAAATACTTAAAGTACCGGATATCCTGGAGAAATGGGGGATTGAGCGGGTGGAGCAGGTGATTGATATTCTGGGATTGATGGGAGATGCGGTGGATAATATTCCGGGGATTCCTGGTGTGGGGGAAAAGACGGCGCAAAAGTTCATTGCTCAGTTTGGTTCAATCGAAGGATTGATCGAAAATTCTTCGAAGCTCAAAGGTAAGCAGAAAGAAAAAGTGGAGCAGTTTGCGGATCAGGCATTGCTTTCAAAAAAACTGGCCACGATATCTTGCCATGCTCCAATCGATTTTCTTTGGGATGAATGGTTGATTCAGGAACCGGATAAACAAGAAGCGGCCGAGTTGTTTCAGGAATTGGAATTCACCACCATTGCAAAAAGAATTCTGGGAGATGATTTCAAAACTGGAACTCCCGCAGGAAGCGCTCAGCCCGCTCAGGGAGATTTGTTTGATTCAATCGCATCAGACTCTGCGGAAGCGCCATCGAATTTGGAGGCCATGGCGGATAGAGATCCGGAGTATCTGTTGGTAGAAACCGAAGACGAAAGACGAGCGCTGGCCAGGGTTTTGTCCGAGTGTCCCTCGGTTTGCTTTGACACCGAGACAACTGGACTCGAACCGCAAACATCGCGAATTATTGGAGTCTCCTTTTGCTTCAAAACCGGCCAGGCGTTTTATGCGCCAATGCCTGCGGAGGAGGAACATTTACATGCGGCCCTGCATGATTTTGATCCGTTATGGTCCAGCGCCAAAACCGAGAAGATCGGGCACCATATAAAGTTCGATCTCAGTATGCTGCTCTGGCATGGGGTGGAAGTGGTGGGACCTTTTTTTGACACCCAGGCAGTGGAACGGTTGATTGCGCCTGACGGGAAAAGCACGCTGGATCTGATGGCGGAGCGGTACTTGAATTATCGGACGATTAAAATCGAAGAAGTTGAGGGAGCGACAGGCGCTGAAGCTGGAACTTCTAAAAGCGCCAAGAAAGAGATTCATCTTGAAAACGCTGATCCGGAAGCGCTGAAGGACTACGCAGCTGAAGACGCCGAAGTGGCCTGGCGATTGAAGGAAATTTTGGCGCCCAAACTGAAAGCAGCCGGACAGGAACGAGTCTTTTATGAAGTGGAAATGCCATTACTGACGACGCTGATTCACATGGAACATGCCGGAGTCAGTCTGGATGAGGTTGAGCTAAGGCAGATTTCCAAAGAGCTGGAATTGGAAATCGAGAAACTGGAAAAGGCAATTTTC
>JAUIHU010000446.1 GCA_030432175.1 Verrucomicrobiia bacterium
CATGACTCGATTAAAAGTAAGTTTTTCGAATAAATTCTATTTTGACAAGCGGAAGTCGGAATAGATCCGCACTGTTTCTCGCATGGAAATCAACTTGCCAATGGGATTACTCACCTGATCCAATGCCTCCAGAACAGCTGTTTTCTTGCCTTCACCAGGAATCAAAGCCCAAACATTGGAAGCAGCGATCAGCATCGGATAGGAAAGCGTTACTCGTTGTGGCGGTGGCTTTGGTGAATCTTCAATACCGTAAAATGTCGATACTGGCTGATCATTCGCGGCGGCTAAATGCTTCGGAAATAATGACGCAACATGTCCGTCCTCACCCATTCCCAAAATAACCAGATCCAAAGCCGGCGCCTGGGATGAATCGACCGGATCTACACCACTGCCAAATACTTTTTGTAAATCCGCGCGCGCCTGTTGAGCCCCCTGATCTGGCCCCAGTTCGCCTTGAATCCGATGTATTTGATCCGAGCTGACACCCAATGGATCAAATAGATTTTCCTTTGCACAAAGAAAATTACTTTCTTCAGAATCCGGCTCCACGCAACGCTCATCTGCCCAAAAGTAATGTGTCCGTTGTAAGACAGTTTTAGCGTTTCCAGAAACTGAGCGAAGCGCCTGATAAAATTTAGGAGCGATTCGGCCTCCAGACAGCGCCATTGTTGGCCGAGCCAGAGGACTCAGTAATGCAATAGCGGCTGCAGCAGCTGTTTCAGCCAAATCTTCGGAAGAGCTTTGATAAACCCATTCCACTTGCCCTCCCTGGCTTCCGTTAATGATCGTCTCGAAATCTTCTTGCATGGCGTTGGAATTCTGCAGGCGACTGGTGATTTGCTATCAAAGTCGCCGCAAGATATTACCGACTCATATAGGCGGATAAAAGAAATTTGCCTGGAAATACGTTCTTAAAAGAACGACCTCCAGGCGTCAAAAACTCAAAACAGGCCCAATAAACGTTTATTTACCGCCCTCAGGTTCTCGCCAGTTGTGTCCTTGTCGCGCAGTTAAATCATCCGCAGCATCGGGTCCCCAGGAACCTGCCTTGTAAAACTCACGTTCAGTCAATGGTTGATCACTCCACCCTTCACGAATGGAGTCCACAATCGACCACGCCGCCTCTACTTCGTCACCGCGAATGAACAAAGTCGCATCACCCGCCATAGCTTCCAGTAGCAAACGCTCATAAGCTTCCGGAGTATAAGCGCCAAATTCGGAGTCATAACGGAAATCCATCCTGACGGGTCGAATCTGCATAGTAGATCCTGGGATTTTCCCATTAAATCTTAACGAAATCCCTTCATTCGGTTGCAATCTCAATGTCAATGCGTTGTTGTCAAGTTTGGTTCCGCATTGTGCAGCAAACAGAACATTTGGCGTGGACCTGAACTGGATCCGCACTTCACTGCATTTGGCCTTCATGTTTTTTCCCGTGCGCAAATAAAATGGAGCGTTTGACCAGCGCCAGTTATCAATGTAGAGCTTCATCCCAACATAAGTTTCCACATTGGAGTCCTCAGCAACACGGTCTTCGTCCCGATACGCAATCCGTTTTTCACCATGCACTTTTCCTCCAACATATTGCCCTCGGACAACCTGGGTTTCTATAGGAGCCAGGGAGAGAGGTCGGATAGATCGCAAAGCTTTTACTTTTTCGTCCCGGATGGACTCGGCTTCAAGCGAAACTGGAGGTTCCATGGCAACTAAAGCCAAGACTTGAAGGAGGTGGTTCTGAACCATGTCCCGCAAAGCTCCGGCTTCTTCATAATAACCACCGCGACCGCCAACCCCCATGTCTTCGCTGACAGTGATCTGAACGTGATCAATTGCCTGCCGATTCCATAACTGTTCAAAAACCGAATTGGAGAACCTGAACATCAGGATATTCTGTACAGTTTCTTTCCCGAGATAATGGTCAATGCGATAAATCTGCTTCTCGTGAGCATGCTTCGTCAGCCCCTGATTCAAAGCGCTGGCCGAAGCCAGATCATGTCCAATTGGCTTTTCCACCACAACACGACGCCAGAAAGGTGGATCCGGATCACGCAGTAGCAGCCCTGATTCGTCCAAATGAGCGGTAACATCCAAAAATTGAGACGGTTTGGTGGCCAGGTAGAAAAGGATATTATTCCTAAGACGTTCGTCTTCCGCTTCACCTACCATCGATTTGAGACGTTCGAAAGTCGCAAAATCAGATCCATAATCTCCCTGACAATAAAAGATATTCTGCGCAAATTTTTCCCAATCCTGTCGCTCCACAGGCTGGGTTCTGGAAAACCGGCAACAAGCTTCCCATAACTCTTCACGCCAGCTTTCATGGTCCTTCTCACGACGAGCTACCCCGATAATCCGAATCGGATCCGGCGCTACCTTGTCCTGAAAAAGGTGAAAGAAAGCGGGTATCAGTTTGCGAGCAGTCAAATCACCACTCGCCCCGAATATCACTACCGTGCAAGGTTCAACCTCTTTCTTGGTTGAATCCAGCCGGCAGATCATCAATTCATCCAGGTGTTCCGAGAACTCCATAAGTCCGTAAACTGCGCGATACCCGGGCAAATATCAAATTACTTCTTCTTTTTTGACTTTTTAGAAGATCCTTTGGGTTTGGGTTTTGCTTCAACGGATTCCGATTGTTCTTCTTTTTCTTCGTCAAATGCAGCGAAGATTTCCCGGTAAAAATCTGGATGACTTTCCCATGTCTGCGCAGTGATGATTTTTCCATCCCGAACACATTGCTTGTCGACCCATTCGCCCCCGGCCTGTTCGAGTTCGAAACGAACATTGCTGTAACAGGTCAATTTCAACCCTTCCCCGATCCCTGCGGCAATCAGCACCTGAATGCCATGGCAGATAGCAAAAATCCATTTCCCCTGGTCATGGAATTTTCGGGCTAGGTCAACGGCGTTCGAGTCGTGCCTCAAAAACTCCGGAGCGCGACCACCAATGAATACAACAGCCTCATAGTCTTTGACCTTGGCATTGGAAAGGGCAATGTCCGCTTGAATCAAATACCCTGGCTTTTCAACGTATGTGTTCCATCCAGGACAAAAATCATGTATCACACCGTTGATAAGTTTCTTTTGCGTCGCCGCAATATGAGTCTTGAAACCCGCCTCCTGAAATCGATGCGTTGCGTAAAGGATTTCATACGACTCCCCAGAGTCATCTGTGACTATCAAAATTTTCTTCGCCATAAATAATGAAAAGTTGTTATCGAAAAAATTATCCGGCGCCTGCCGTTCTCGAAATCATCCAGACATCCAATCGCTTTTGCAATGTTTCAAAGCAGCGCCAAATGTAACAATTCAGCGCCATTCATCTCAAAACCCTTAGACAATGCCGGGTAAAATTAAAGATTTTTTGCAAATAGCAGCAAACCGCTTCGACGCTGCAGGAATTGAGTTCGCGGATCAGGAAGCGGAACATTTAATGAGCTGGCTGCTGGATTGCTCAACTCCTGAATTAGCGATCAGACTCAAGGATACGCTGACAGCTGATCAGGAAAAGATCTGGTCGATGTGGATCCGTCGCCGCTCCCAACGTGAGCCTGCCCAACATATTATCGGGAAGGTAAATTTCATGGGCTATGATTTCTCGGTCACTCCCGGAGCGTTGATTCCAAGGCAGGAAACTGAGTTACTGGTCGTGGAATCGATTCGCCTTCTCAAAACGTCAGGACCAGAGGCGAGATTTGTTGAACTGGGGATCGGGACTGGCTGCGTTTCCATATCCATCGCTCTCGAACTTCCGCATGCTCACGGGATCGGGTTGGAAATTTCAAAAGAGGCTTTGGAACTGGCGAAACAAAATCTCAATACATACCAAAATCAACTTCAAAGCCGCCTCCATTTCGAAATGTCTGACGGTTTTACTGCTATGTCAGAATATCCTGACCAGCCATTTGATCTCTTAGTCTCCAATCCACCTTACATCCCAGCTGCCGAAATCAACACTCTGCAAACGGAGGTTCGTGAGTTCGATCCGCATCTGGCTCTTTCAGGTGGCGTGGACGGCTTGGATTTTTATCGAATGATCGCTCAACAAGCGAAGCCATTCCTGAAACCGGATGGCTATGTGGGGCTGGGACTGGGCGCCGGACAATGGAACTCAGTCAAGGCCTTGTTTCAAAAGGAAAACTGGGTTGTCGAAGATCCGGTTCTAGACTATAACCAGATCCCAAGAATTTTTCTCGCCCACCAATAATCCATGGACAGTTTATTAATCAAAGGCGGCGCTCCCCTGAATGGGGAAGTGACCATCAGCGGAGCCAAAAACGCCGTACTTCCACTACTGGCTGCAACATTACTTACAAGTGAAACCTGCGTGGTTCACCGTGTGCCGGAGCTGAGTGACGTCAACTTCATGATACAAATCCTGCGCTCCCTGGGAGCTGATGTTCGTAAGGACGGCGATACATTAACAATCACTGCCGAGAACATTACTGGATATGGGGATTATGAACTGATCCGGAAAATGCGTGGGTCTATCTGCATCACCGCAGCGTCTTCGAGAATGCGGAAAGCTTCCACTTCGCTCGGCAGTTCCG
>JAUIHU010000447.1 GCA_030432175.1 Verrucomicrobiia bacterium
TGTCCAAAATTCCTTGGATGTCCAAAATTCCTTGGATGTCCAAAATTCCTTGGATGTCCAAAATTCCTTGGATGTCCAAAATTCCTTGGATGTCCAAAATTCCTTGGATGTCCAAAATTCCTTGGATGTCCAAAATTCCTTGGATTAGGGATTAGAGAATTGTTCGGCTATGATTCGTCCAGACCTCAGCGCGCCATTGATGGACACACCTCCAACGTGGTCCCCACAGATATAAATTCCGTTTTGTACTTCTTTTGTTGAAATTTCAAGTGATGGGGTTTGAATGGCAGACCGGTTAGGTTGTGCGTGTGAAATATTATAGGTTCGAAGATGTGTCCAGGCTTGGACCTCTCTCACTCCAAACCATTGCTCCATTTGTTTTCGTATAGCCCTCTCCAAATCACTATCAGTCTCATCCCACCATTTTTGATCAACGACATTCACAGAAATCAAACTTTGACCGGATGGAGCGTACGAAGGAGAAACTTCACTCATGACACACATGTGGTTCACCGGACCTCCCCCATTACCGTTCAAAACTAAAACAGGTTCCTCTATCGGAGCTTGATCTGCAGCAAAGTAAACGGTCCTTGTCCCTCGTGATCCTGGATCCCAGGATTTTCCCATCCACTTCGCACACATTGGACCTTCCACCGCAACGACTATCGTCTCAGGGGCAAGTATTCTTCCATCAACCAGCTGTATCCGTCCCAAACCAACATCCTCCACTTCTGTATTAAGCCACAAACAGCCATCTGGAATTTGCCTGGCCAATGATTCACTAAGCATTCCCATCCCATATCGCGGAACAACAGTCTCTCCTAAAGCAAACATCCTAAAGACAAACTCCAACTGGCGACTGGATGTTTCCAATTCGTTTTCCAGAAAAACACCACCCAGGAAAGGTCTGAAGAAACGATCGACCATAGACCGTGAAAAACCTCGCTGCTCCAAATATGCCATTGATGAGACCTCTTCCCGATCAAATACATCTTTGAGACGCCCTTCTAAAGCACGCCTCCTCATTTGGCGCACTCGGAACTTATCCAGTGGTGTCCCAATTGGATTCAGGAAAGATTCAACAGCGTCCAAGAACCTCCGATAAGGATCTGCAACTCTATGGAAACGATTCTCAAAATTGACCAACGCACCTGGATAGAATGACTGATAGTCTAGCTCAGAGTTATTAAAAACCCGACGAGCTTCTGGGTACGCGTTAAGTAAAACCTGAAATCCGCGATCAAGCCGAAATCCATCAACGACATCCGTTCTGACACGACCACCAACGCGATCCGACTTTTCTACCAGAACGAACTCACGCCCCTTATGAGCTAATAAACTGGCGCAGTTCAAACCGGCCAGCCCACCGCCGATGATAACAACCTCTGGTGAATCAATATGACTCATTTCATTTGAATAAATCTAACTGCTAGAATGGGTCATTCAGTCGCAAAAGTTCAGCCGTCTTGCGATTTCTTCAGCTACCAACCAACCCGATACTGCCGCGCCTTCAATTCTGGGAGCGCAAAAACCATCTCCCGCAAACCACAAAGGATGCGGAGAATCCATGCGGAGAAATGGCGCCTTGTCGTGACGGATAGCCAAACTGTATTTCCATCGATGTGTTTGAAATGTTTCCACTTCAGATCCCATCCAGGCTTTACCTGATTCAATCATTTTATTCCCAACTTCTTCAGGATTATCTTCCCAATGCTTTTTTGCAAATTGTGGACCCGAATGTAACGTCAATCTACCTACTTCAGGCGCCTTATCCTGAGTACTTCCAATCCCTTTAAGAGTATTATCAGCAATCCATGTCAAAGGCTCTCCCGACAACCAAACTCCTCCCGGTGGAGGAACTAAGCTAGGTCCTTTTAATCGAACCATCGTCGCAATACTCGGCTGGTATTCAATCGCACACAAACGTTGATAGATGATCGGGGATAACCGGGTGTTCCCTGCTTTCAACCATTCCAGACATTGAGGAACCGGAGCTGTTAACAACAAACTCTTGGCGACCCATACAGTCGATTGTTCGTCATCAAAGTATATCTCCCATCCAAGGGATCCTATTGAAAGTGACCTCACTCGCATATTCAGTTGTATTGGCAACCCCTCTGCCAAAGTTTTCGGCGCCTGGGTCATCCCCTGATCCATGATGTAGCGAGGAAATCCATCTTCTTTTCTTTTGCCGTTTTCCAGTGCAAATCCTTTGGACCACTCCCGCGCCAGCCCGCGATGTACCCAATCAGCCACAATCCGTTGAAACTCAGGACTTCGTGCTGTGAAATACTGCGCTCCATGATCAAATCGGTCCCCATCAATGCGACGCGTTGCCAATCGCCCCCCTACTCCACGTCCTTTATCCACCAAAGTGACCGGCGCATGAAACTCATCCACCAGCCTCCTCGCGGCGACCAATCCGGACAACCCTGCTCCAATAATGACTAGTGGATAAACCTCCGTTGCATTTTCGCTTTTTTCGCTCATGCCAATCTCTGTTTCTCTCTTTTAGAATGCAGAAAGCTGATCAATATTAAGCAAGGAAATCAGTCCGGCAAATCGATCCTTCTTATTCTTCCTTTTTTTTCCGATAAAACAGCGCTGTATGCCCAACGGCTCCGACGCACTCACTATGAGTAGTCTCAGCCAGTTTTTCCATGAGTTGTGCTTTAATATCTCGTTCTTTGATTTGAGAGAATCGCACTTTCACCAGATCATGATGTTTGAATGCAGACTCCAATGTATCACGCACCGCTTCACTCCATCCATTCTTGCCAACAAAAACCTGAGGTTTAATGCGCTGGCCTAAACCTCTCAATTGTTTCTTTTCAGCCGAACTGAGAACCGAAGCCGAGGATGGCTTGTTTTCGTCCAATGTCATGGCTGGATACTGATGGAGAGTTCACGGTTTCAACAAGTAAATCCTTCTCGTAAGAATACCTTTTTCCATAATTCCATCAGTAAGAGAAATTCTTATTACTGCTGAAAAAAATTGACTAATTCTGCCGTGAATGGTTTTTTCTAGTCTGCTTATTGGATTTTCTCAAAACAGCAACTCATCGGTCCGGCGCCTAATTGACTAAAGAATTGAGCGACATGCGCCTGGAATCGACGGGAGTCAGTGATGTTAAATTTTCGAGACAGACGCGCCACTGTTTTCAGTGGAAGGATAAGAACTCGATTCAGGACTCAGATACCGTTCCAGGTTTCTAGTGCTCTCAGTTTTTGTTGCGCATAATTTATCGCCCGCTTGTCACTTTGTGGACAGCGGGCGTTTTGTTTGTCCATAAAATCTTCATGACACTGGCAGCGGATTGAGAGACGGAATTAACCACTTAATCCACGACAAGCGATGAGCGATATACTCCACAAAGAGACCGTTCTCGTCTTGAACCGCAACTGGCAGGCGGTCAACGTGCGCACTCCTGCGCATGCGTTCTGCCAGATGATGAACGGGACTGCTACCGCCCTCGAAATCGAGGGCAAGGAAATGATTCGTCCAGTGAACTGGACGGAATGGTTCGGACTGCCAATCCGGGAGCGCGATGCTGCGGTTTATACCGTGCATGGCCCAATCCGGATCCCAACGGTGATTGTGCTGGCGAACTACGCCAAGATGCCAATCAAACGCCCTAAACTCTGCGCCCGCACTATCCGTGAACGTGACGGCAACCGCTGTCAGTACACCGGAAAAGTATTAAAGAGCGGTGAGGGTAGCATCGACCACATTGTTCCGCGCTCACGTGGTGGGCAGGATTCGTGGGAAAACTGTGTCTGGGCGAGCCGTTCAGTCAATACCAAAAAGGGCAGTCGCCTTCCGCACGAGGCTGGTTTGAAACTGCTACGCAAACCCCGGTCCGTTCCGGATGCTCCCGTGAGTTTGCTCATCCGAAATTCTCACCACATCGAGGATTGGGAATTGTTCATGGTGGCCTGATCTTGTTCGAGATCGAAAAGTATTTGAGTTTACAATATTATTGAAACCAAAAAAGCGAGTGGACCCATTAGTCGGATCCCCTCGCTTCTTTTGTTTTAAATTCAGATGAAAGTTCTTCCAGCGCTCAAGCGAACAACTTGGTGACCGCTTTGGCTTTCACCAATTCACGAGGCTGGTTCAGGTGGTTGTAAACAATGGTTTCCGGATCAATCCCGAAGGAATGATAAATCGTCGCCAGCAACTCTCTCGGATGCACCGGATCAGTCAATGGCGCGGATCCGGTTTTATCCGATTCACCATGCACATACCCTTGCTTGATGCCAGCACCAGCCATGCAGGCAGTGTAACAATAAGGCCAGTGATCACGTCCATCGTCACTGTTATTGTTCCCTGAGGTACTCACACCACGCTGCGGGCTGCGTCCAAACTCCCCAACAGCAACCACCAGCGTTTCATCCAACAAGCCGCGGGCCTTCAGATCGGTTAGCAGGGCCGATGCGCCACAGTCGAGGATGCGGCCCCAGTAGCCGTGGTCGCGGAGGACGTTTTCATGCGAGTCCCAATTGGGGCGAATCTTTTTGGCCGTCGTGTTT
>JAUIHU010000448.1 GCA_030432175.1 Verrucomicrobiia bacterium
TCGGAGAGTGACACGCCTCGCAAGGTCAGTGGCAAGGCGGCGTTTTCCAACGCGCTCAGAGCGGGCAGGAGGTTGAAAAACTGGAAAACAACCCCGATTTTTTTGCGTCTGATTTCTGTAAGCTGGTCTTCCGAAAGCTGCGTAAGATTTTCGCCATCCAGGTTGACTTCTCCGCGAGTGGCTCGGTCGAGGCCGCCTATCAAATGCAATAAAGTACTCTTGCCACATCCGCTTCTCCCCATCAGGGCAGTAAATGTTGAGGATGCGAGTGTCAGATTGATTTCGCGCAGCGCCACGGTGGCTTCCTGCGCTCCAGGGTATTCTTTATAGACGTTGGTTAGTTGAATCACGGTATCCGAGCAGTTATCCAGTTTTTCCAAGTCTCGCTGCTCAAAGCTTGTTCCGCAAGTTGGGTGTACCCTTTTGCCAATGGATGACTGGTGTCTGCATAGAGTTCAGAGGCGATGGAATCGGGTCGCCAACAGGAAATGGATTTCTCCGTCAATGTGATTTCTACCTGATCTAGTATTTTATTGTACTGCTGCAGGTCGGCTTCTTTCATGATCCAGGGATTGAGCGGACCCAATATCACGAGTGTCCGGCGTTCCTGATCCTGTAATTCATCCAACAGTTTCAAAAACTGACTCCACTGATAGGATTCTTCCAAGGCGACCCACTCTAAGCTTTGCCTGGGAATCCCTTGATCTTCCCAACTGACCGCCTCAACTCCCTCCCGAATTCCCTGATCGCGCCACATCTCATCCGTTTTCTTAACAAACTCAGGATCCCAGGGCAGCGCGTCAGGATTTTCCATCACCCAGCCACCCCAGTCATATCCGTTCAGGTGTCGGATCCGCATTCCCTGCGCCCACAGCAGGAAGCCGGCCCGCTGCCCGATCGCCACCCTCAATCGTTCTCCAAAATTTTCTTTGTAAACCTTTGGACGGTCTCTGAATTGGGGCGCGAGCGCTGGATGATTGAAGGGTGCGGGTTTGAATGTAGACAGATCTCTTTCTGGCGAAGTGATCCAGAGCGGATTGAAATGCAAAATCAGCGCCGTCCGGCTGTCCCACTTCCCATGGTGTCGAATCAATCCTCTCAGCGCTGTGGGATGCGCCCCATTCAATCCAAAGTTCCAGATTTGAATACTCGGTTGTGCGGGGTCGTTCTCAGATTTCGAAGCATTCCAGATTCGGGTCAGTTCGGCAGACCAGGTATCGGTCTTGGCTACGTATTCTCCCCAGACGACTGAATCACCAAGCATGACGCAATTGATGATATTCTCACCTGCTGCTGCGTCAGTTTGTTCGGCATAAGAACGATAAATCGAATAATCTTCACTCAATGAGAAAGGGATCCGAAATTGCCTGGCGTGCTCCAAATTCAGATTCGGGGTGTAAAGTTTTGGAACCAACGTCCACATCAAAACCATCACCAGCAGAGCAATGCCCCATCCGCGCCCACTCAAGCGCTGAGTATTCGCTCCATGAAAATCAGCGCTGGAGACTGAATTGGCTTTCGCTTCGGAATGTGGTTGAGGTTGTAGCTCAGTCATCGGTCTCAAAATTGAAAGTAAATGAACGCCTGTTCGTCAGCTCCGCAAAACAGCCAGAGGTAGGTCAGTAAAGCAACCATCGTGGACAGCCTGACCACTGGCAATTTCAGAATGGTTTTCCATCGACTTTCCTCCAACCATTGATGTCCCCAGACCAACAGAATCAACGCTCCAAATGCTAATGGAAATTCCGGATCGCTCCATGTGGAAACAGGCGCGAATATCCCACGATAAATCACCATGGCATCTTCCCAACTCATCGCTCGGAAAAAGATCCAACTCAGGCATACCAAGACAAATACCCACAGTCTTTTGACGAATGCAGGAACCCCATCCCGATACCGGCGAGAACTCTCCATGCCCCGAGTCAGAACACGCGCCACGGCATGAAAAGCTCCCCAAGCGACAAAGGTCCATGCAGCGCCATGCCAGATCCCGGAGATCAACAGAGTCAACGCCATATTCCAGTAGGTTTGAACCAGACTGCCACGGGAGCCTCCGAGTGGAATATAAACGTAGTCACGGAACCAAGAGGAAAGGCTGATGTGCCAGCGTCGCCAGAAATCACCAAGTCCAGTGGCCAGATAGGGATGATGAAAGTTGATTGATAAATCAAACCCCATCATCCGCGCCAAGCCTCTCGCCATGTCAGTGTATCCGCTGAAATCAAAATAAATCTGCCACGCAAAGCAGACGGTCGCGAGTATCAGCGCCGGGGCGGTATGGTTTTCGGGCAACGTATAAACGGAGTCCACATAAAGCGCTAGCGCATTAGCGCAGGCTACTTTCTTGAATAATCCGGTGACAAAGACTGAAGCTCCATCGGCGATTCGACTCCACGGGATCGATTCCAACCGATTGAATTGCGGTAATAAATGTTTGGCTCTTTCAATCGGTCCGGCTACCAGTTGTGGAAATATCGATACAAATGTAGCGAATCGAAGAAAACTGGTTTCTCTCGCAACATGTCCGCGGTAATAGTCAATGGTGTAACTCATCGACTGGAAGGTGAAAAAAGAGATCCCCACCGGCAACAAAACGTCCGGTTCTGGAACTTCGTAAGGGATTCCCAATGTCTGCAACGCCAGGTTGAGGTTGTTTGTCAGAAAGGTCGCGTATTTGAATGAAACCAGAATCCCTAAATTATTCACCAGACTTACCGTCAACCACAGTCGTCGCCGAGGGGATTGATCCATTCTTCCAACCACCCAGAAATCGATCCAGGTGGAGTAAAGAATGAGCAAAAGATACAGCGGATTCCACCAGCCGTAAAAGCAGTAAGAAGAAACGAGCAGCCAGGGAATACCCAGGGAGGTCCGGCGCACGCTGAGGTAAACCGGATAAAATACCAGGAAAAATAAGGCAAACGTCCAGGTGTGGAAAAGCATGGCCGCCAGCGATTCAGTTATTCCGCCGAACCAGTAACTTCTTCCGAAGATTCTGATTCCTCGGCGGTTGGATCAGGCGCTGCTGCCAAAGTACGTACACATCGAAATCCATAACTGTCCTGAGCAAAACATGCGTCGCTGATTCCTGAAGTATCCGACATACGAAAGGTGGCTCGACAGTATTCAGGGGTGGATTTCCAGGATCCACCTCTTAATGTGCGCTTCTCTCCCTCGGCAGGACCTCGCGGATTTTCTACCGGACTGACGCTGTAGTATTTGGGATCGTACGGATCATGACACCATTCTGAAACATTCCCATACATGTCATGAATGCCCCAGTTGTTCGGGCGTTTGGAACCTACCGGCAATGTCTTCTTTCCAGAGTTACCGGCATAGCAGGCGTGAGCGTCCAGTTTAGCTTTGGCTCCTGCAAACGCATACAAATCCTCGCCACCTGCGCGACAGGCATATTCCCACTCAGCTTCGGTTGGCAGGCGATATCCATTCTTTGAAAAATCACAGGCAAAAGTGAGTTCGTCATAGCAGGGTTCTAATCCTTCTTCTAATGAACGCGCGTTGCAATACTCAGCCGCATCGGTCCAACGAATTTGTTCCACTGGTCGGTCCTGACTGCGGAAGTGAGAAGGATTGGCAGTCATCAACCGTTCGAACTCTGCCTGAGTGACTTCAAATTGATCCATCGCAAATGCTGAAAGGCTGACTTCATGCACCGGAGCCTCGTCTTCGAGTCCTTCATCCGACCCCATCATGAATGTTCCACTAGGCAACCAAACCATGTTGATACCAGATGCGGTGGTGAATTCAGAGGGAACGGGTCCAGAGGTCACTTCGGATGTTTCGCGATCCACTGGAGTACAGCCGCCGAAGCAAAAAAAGGCCAATACTATCAGCGCCCCATGCCGGATTTGGGAGGTCCATGATTGAGTTTTTTCGATCACTTTCATGCCGTTGATGATGCGTTGCTGCAATTGATTATTGAGTGAAAGAATGATGTCTTGAAAATGATCGGGCGAACCAGAGTTCAGTCCAGGCTATACCAGTCGGATTCCTTGTTACTCATGCCATCGTGAGTGAGTTGAACCCAGCCAACTTTAGATTTCAAAGGCATCACGCAAAGATCCCATTCAGCGCGGCAACCGACAAACTCGGCCAGGCCTTTGTGCGTTCCAGGTCCATCTGGCAACACTCTGCCACCCGGACCACGGCTATATGAAAGGAACTGTCCGTCCGGAGACCAGTCGACGTGGTAAATGTGCATAGATTCCTCCACAACCACATCCTTGGCGCCAACGACTTTCGGTTCGGCTCCCCACTCCATTTTACCAATAGAAATCACATTATCCGTCCGCCCCCACGCCAGCCAATCACCGGTGGAATCCAGATCAGGACGGCACCCGCCGATTTTCAGGTCCACAACTTGAGGTCCATCCACTTCAATGGCCAGGATCGCGTGACCATATCCCATCCCACCGTGCACGGTCGCCAGCAACCATTGCCCATTGGGGGCCCAACAGATGTTGTAAAGGTGGTGGAGATCCGGATTGGGATGGTCGGTGATGGTTTCA
>JAUIHU010000449.1 GCA_030432175.1 Verrucomicrobiia bacterium
TCTACTTTCATCAAAACCATCATGGGATTGATCCCTGCGCAGGCGGGTTGGGTGAAAGTATTTGATCAACCTTTTAAAAAAGCCATTCGTCGAGTGGGGTATGTTCCTCAGCGTGAGTCAGTGGACTGGGATTTTCCGGTCAATGTCATGGATGTCACCCTGATGGGACGTTATGGAAAAATCGGCTGGTTGAGGCGTCCAGGCAAAAAGGATCGGGAGATTGCCCTGGAATGTTTGGAGAAAGTGCAAATGGCGCCTTACAGAGATCGGCAGATTTCCAACCTTTCCGGAGGTCAACAGCAACGGGTGTTCCTCGCCAGAGCGCTTGCTCAGGAGAGTGATTTGTATCTGATGGATGAACCCTTTGCAGGAGTGGACGCCACGACTGAAGCTGCGATTATTGAGTTGCTGAGGGAATTGAAGAGTCAGGGAAAAACTTTGATTGTCGTTCATCACGATCTGACGACAGCCCGCGAATACTTTGATCGCCTGGTCTTGCTCAACATGCGATTGGTAGCGAGTGGTCCGACAGAAGAGGTGTTCAATATCGAGACGCTCCAGAAAACTTATGGAGGACGGCTGACCATTCTGTCGGACGTGGCGAATGTGGTACAAACGGCTGAAAAACTGGACCGGCCGGATTCGCAGAGATCCATGAATGGGGGAAATGGAAACCTTTGAATGAGCAAGCGCGGTAAATTTCTATTTCAATCTCTTGAACCCAGAACGCCTCTTCGGGTGGTTGGTCTGCTGGTTTTCCTTTTCTGCATTTCGCTTGGATCCAGCTCCAGTTATGGCGACCAAATCGGCGATCTGGTTCAATCAGACTGGAAGGCTCAGTTCTGGAGATTTTTGTCATTGAAAGATCCGGCAGTCCGAGCTGCGCTTCTTGGATCGGCAACGTTGGGCGCCTTGTGTGGAGCCTTGGGTAGCTTCATTGTGGTTCGGCGATGGGCTTTATTGGGCGATACATTGTCTCACGCAGCCCTGCCGGGAGTGGCGTTGGGGTTTTTATGGAGCATGAAGAAAGATCCGTGGACGATTTTCATCGGAGCCACATTGGCCGGGATCGTTGGGGCGGCTTTATCCAGTGGAATTCGACGTACAACAAAGCTCAAAGAAGACGCTGCACTGGGGATGACACTGGCATCATTTTTTGCTTTGGGCATCGCATTGATCAGCATGACTCAGCATTTGCCGGATGCGGACAAGAGTGGGTTGGAACAATTTCTTTTCGGTCAGGCGGCGGCCATGAATGACGATGATATCCGGTTGATCCTGATTGCTGGAGTGGTGGTCTTTGCGGGTTTGATTTTGTTTTACAAAGAGTTGCTGCTGACCAGTTTTGATCCGGGATTTGCTCGTTCCACCGGCGCTCCGGTGAAGATTGCACAACATGGACTCACACTGGCGCTCTCATTTTCCATTGTCGTTTCGTTGCAGGCAGTTGGGGTGGCTTTGGTTTCGGCATTGTTGATTACTCCCGCTTCGGCCGCTTATCTATTGACTGACCGCATGAAGCGGATGGTCTGGATGTCGGCATTGTTTGGAGCCTTTGCCGGAGTTGTGGGAGCGTTTGGATCCTTCCTGCAGACGAAAGCGCCGACTGGACCTTTCATTGTGATGGGAGCGACAATGATGTTTGCTTTGGCATTTTTGTTGGGACCTAAGCATGGGTGGGTTCCTCGCAGGTGGCGGCGTTGGACTCAGTCCCAGAAAATTCGGAGTGAGAATCTTCTGAAAGCGATTTACCAGACACTGGAGAAAGATGAGGGGGGTATTTCTGATGATGGGGCTGCCTGGTTGAGCATTCTGCGTCGGAAGAAAATTCCTGAGAAAAAACTTTGGAAAGAACTGAAAGCATTGGAACGGTCCGGGTTGGTCACTGTGACCGGGGACCGAGCTCGACCGGACATTTTTTTCACACCCGAAGGCAAGAGGCATGCAATGGAAATCGTCAGGAATCATCGGCTGTGGGAGTTGTACCTGACTCACTCGGCTAACTTTCCTGCGGACCATGTTCATGATGACGCAGAGAAGATTGAGCATTTGCTGGGAGAGGAGATGGTTCGACGACTGGAGAAACTGCTCAACCACGCAACGCTGGATCCGCATGGTCGGCCAATTCCGAGTTTGGAAGATTTGGAAGAATCCAGGTCTGAATCTGAGCTGGCTCCGAAGTCTGGCGCTGCAGGGTATCAGGGGACCGGATAGGTTCACGCTAAGACGCTAAGACGCTAAGGAGCAACGGCGCAACGGTGATTAGATAGAGAGTTTGCGGCTTAAACCGGTCTGGGATTTTTAAATCTAACTGATATTATTACACATACTTGATAAATGGATTTTTTGGAATGGATACCTGCATATGATGCTACGGCCGTCTGGGTTGATCCCTGGAAAATGGATTTCTGGGGAAGTCTGTATGTGACGCTGACTGGGATGTTTATTGTGTTGAGCTGCGGATGGGTTGGAGTTTATCTGATTCTTCGGAGGTTGGCTTTGGTTGGAGACGCCATCAGCCACAGTGTATTACCGGGACTAGTGATTGCGTTGTTGATTGCCGGGAAGGTTACTTCGACAGCGATGTTTCTTGGAGCTTTAGTTGCAGGCGTAGTTACGACGGCTTTGATTGAATTTTTACATGGAGCCTCTCGCACCAAGCCGGATGCGGCCATTGGGGTTTCCTTTACATTTCTGTTTGCATTGGGGGTGATCCTGGTCAATTCGTTTGCCGGTTCGATTGATCTGGATGCTGATTGTGTGCTGCATGGAGAGTTAATTCATGTAGCGATGGAGGTGTTTGATCCGGAAAGCGTTGTCACAGCATTTGGCGTCGAATGGCCGATGACATTGGTTCGAATGGCTGGAGTGACGGTAGTGACCGTTGCTTTGATTTTGGTTTTTTATAAAGAACTTCTGGTCAGTTCATTTGACGCAGGTCTGGCGGCTTCCCTTGGCTATCGTCCTCGTTGGATTCACTATGGATTAATGATTATGTTGTCCTGGGTCATCGTCAGCGCTTTTGAATCCGTTGGGGCGATTTTGGTCATTGCCATGTTGATTTTGCCCGGAGCCACTGCGTATTTGTGGGTGCAGAGATTGCCGGCGTTGCTGGTTTTGACTACAGTATTCAGTCCGATTATTTCACTGGGTGGTTATCATCTGGGAGTCTGGCTGAATTGTTCTATTGCAGCGGCAATGGCTTTAGCTGCGGCGATTCTCTTTTTAATCACCTGGGTTATTGAGCCGAAAAATGGGTTGATTCGTCAGGGTTGGACACGATGGAAAGCATTTTTATCTATGCGACAGGCAGAGGTGAGATGAGCATGAAGGTAATGAAGCATCAGGAATTATTAACGCATGAGAAGCGGTATCTTTTTAGTAACCCATTCATGCGACAATCCAATTAAGATGTGGAATGGAACCGGTTAGAGAATAATTTAACCATTTACAGGCTTTATTAACTGAACGATTTGAAGCAAGTTGTTTCCGACATGACAACTGGGGAATCAGAAATACAACCGGGGGTGGGCACTTTTTCGCCAGCGGTTGAAGATTATCTGGAGCAGATCCTGCGACTGATTAATGAAAAAGGGTATGCGCGCGCTGTGGATATTGCTGCTGCATTGAACATCTCGCAGGCGAGTGTGACCAACATGATCAAGCGGCTGGATGTGGAGGGATTGCTGAAACATGAGAAGTATCGTGGAATGGTGCTGACTGAGACAGGCGAGGAAATAGCCAAAAGCATTACGCAGCGCCACCAGATCCTGACTGATTTCCTGACCTTATTCGGACTCGACGATGATTTGATCAATCGTGATGTAGAGGGAATGGAGCACCATATCAGCGCCCCGACTCTCAAGGTCATTCAGGAACTGACATTGCGACTGAAATCGGCTCCAGAGCATGTCCAATCGGTCAAAGAAGCTCTGAAGCGAGACGGGATTTAGGCGCTGATTAAAAGAGAGTGGAGTCCTGGGAACGCTGAACCCCAGCTCAGCGAGTAGAGCCGATACCTGCAGCGGGCTGAACCGGCAAACAGCCAGCCATTTTAATCACACGACGAGATTTAATTTAATCAACTATTCGAGATGGGATATGTCAAAAAAGGTTCTGTTTGTCGATGCGGTTAACTGGTCGGATCAATATGATCCGGCGCATCCGTTGAGAAATGTTGGAGGATGGTTTGTTCGGCATGTCCCGGAAGACTCTGACATCGAGCCTTTGGTAATTAGGGCGGATGATGTTTTTGCCAAAAATCCTTCAGAACTCACCCGAGCGCCGGATGGAATAGGGGCAGTGGTGATGAGTGGGTCACCCCGGGATGCCTGGTCGACTGAAGATCCGGTGAATGACGCGCTTTGTGAATTAGTTCTGGATTGTCAGCGAAAAGGATTGCCGTTTTTTGGTGTTTGCTACGGGCATCAAATATTGGCGCGGGCATTGGGAGCGAAAGTGGACCGCAACCCTAATGGCTGGGAAATCGGGCGGTGTGAAGTTCAGCTGAC
>JAUIHU010000450.1 GCA_030432175.1 Verrucomicrobiia bacterium
GATGCTTGGCGAAGAAGTCCAACTTGAATTTCGTGGAACAGCCCTGCCCGATGCAGAGAACTTGTCGATTCAACTGGAGAAACCTGACGGAACTAAAATAGAGGCCCCGCTTGAAGTTCAGCCCGATTCCCAATCTTATCTGGCTCGATGGACCGCGGACAGTCCGGGAGATTATTCGTGGACAGTGAAATGGAACCGGGAGCGGGACGAAAATCGATTCTTAACTCGAAAATTTGAGGTTAGCGAGATGCCTGGGGAATGGAGATATCCTCAAGCCAATCCAGACACATTAAATCTCCTGGCCAGGAGTTCTGCTGGTCAAATGCTGGGAATCAATCATGATGTTAAAGCTTCATTGGATTTAATATCATCCATCCAGCCCACTACCTTCGAGTACCGCAGTCAATCCACCTGGGATCAGTGGAATTGGATGGTTGTGTGGCTCGCTTTGATTTGCGCTGAATGGGCGCTCAGGAAGCGATGGGGATTTGTCTGACACGAAATATCCAACAAGGCATCAAACACGGAATTTTTCATTCAGCTGTTCATCAAGCTCCTCCATCAACCCGCTCAATTCACCACGAATCTCAAACGGCTCCTCGCCTTCTGACAAGTCGACAGGTTCGGAAAGCACATGCTCATATCTCTGCATCAGACTTTTGTTCTTACGGCTATCCCCAGCTCGCGCCAATAGTTCGTCAATCTGCCCAATGATTTCCTTCGTAGCACGTATGGTGTCCAGGACCTCAGCCTCGGTCACAACATCATCTTTTAAATCCAAAAGCTGCCGACATTCAAAAGCCTGGCAGCGATTCGGGCGTTTTTCATAAACCTTGCATCCTTGCTCCGTTCTTGCCTGGCAAGGCTGTTTGAAAAAATAAAACCCTTTCCTGCGTTTCAGCTTAAATCCCAGTGTCAGCAGGTCCTTCGGATCATCTTCTTCTCTCAGGCGGACATCAGCAAACAATGTCCCATCACAACAAAGCCCGCATTCCCCACAAACTCTCTCATAAAATGCCGAATCCAATTCCTTCATCTTTCAAATCTAGTTATCCAATCTGTTTCTCTTTCCAATTCCAATCCGGGCGCCTTCTCGGTTTTCTTTGAGTTTTTTCTACTTTCATGGCAAGGATATTCATTATTCAGCTATAAAGACATCCTGACCCACTCCTGAGCCCTGGATCAATGAACGAGAAATAATTCCACCATGTTTACGCGATTTTGCCAAAAGCTATGGCCCATACTTGCCGCTTTGATTCCCTTCAGCGCCAACACAACTCCTGTAGTTGAAGAAAACTTCAGAGGTCCCGTGCGATTACAGTTGGACGCTGAATCCAACACGCTCTGGGTTTTTCAATCCAAGACCGGCGCTATTTCCAGGATTGATACTTCCAGTGGATCTCTCGTTGCCGAGTATTCCTCAGGTGGATCTGCAATATCCGATGGTCGGTTGACTAAAAATGGTTGGATCCTTTGCCTGGATCCCAAAGCCAGTATGTTGCGCTTGTTACAGGCCGGAGAAATTGCAGATGAATCTTCTATTGAATCAAATCTGCATGAAGTCTCCGTCCCAACCGATCCGGCTCGGATGGAATTGAATCAGGCACAGGACCAAATCGCGATCGCCTCGAGATGGTCGAGAACGCTTTCTCTTTGGTCGCTTCAGGAATCATCAGATTTAATCAATCATTTACCCAAACCAGAAATCGAAAAAACAGGCGAACTTCACCTCGATTTTGCGCCAGGTGAGATGGCCTATTTCGAAGAAGAATCCATTTTGTTCGTGGCTGACTTTTTTGGAGGAACGATTGCAGCGGTCGATCTGCAAACTCTGGAAATCAAGTCCAGTTTGGAGTTACCGGCTAATAATATCGGAGATTTGTATTTGGATCGATCCGGAGACGATCCTCAGGTCTGGTTGACCAGTGAGTCGTTAAATCCAATCGCAACCACTTTCAGCACGGAGGTCCAGTGGGGTGTCATGATGGGTAATCACATGCGCCGCTTAAGCGCCATTCGATTATTGGAACCAACCAACATATCCAATGCCAAGAGCCTCGGAGAGGTCGCCAGCCTGGGAGACGAGACAGGTCCTGGAGGAGATCCAGGTAGAATGGCGTTTACCACAGACGGCAAGGCTATTGTTTGCTTGAGCGGAGTGAATCGAGTGGCGCTTCGCGAAATCTCGAACCGCAATTACATTCCACGAGTGGAAGTGGGCGAGCGGCCGATGGATGTGGTTCTAGCGCCGGATGAGAAATCGGTTTATGTCGCCAATTACTTCTCTGACACAATTGTGCAAGTGGATCTCCAATATCTCGAAGCGCTTCGAACCATATCGCTTGGACCTCAACCTGATCCGGACCTTGTAGCCAAAGGCGAGCGTTTGTTTTTCAACGCCACACTCTCGCCCAGAGGCTGGTACAGTTGCCACAGTTGTCACACCGAAGGCCACACCAACGGATCTCTCAACGACAATCTAGGAGACGACTCTTTCGGCGCTCCGAAAAAAGTTTTATCGCTGCTCGGTGTTGGGCACACTGCTCCTTATGCCTGGCTTGGGAGTCAAGAAGAACTGGAAGGCCAGATCGTGAAAACTTTAAAAAACACCATGCTGAACCGCGATGTTCCTGAGGATCGCGTCAAAGCTTTGGCCGCCTATTTGAAAACTTTAGCGCCGCCGCCCTCTCTGCTTGAAGCTCGTGGGCAATTGGAGGCAGCCCATGTGGAAAGAGGTCGTGTGGTTTTCGAAAGTTCTAAATGCAATCGTTGTCATGAAGCTCCTTTATACACGACGCCAAAAAGCTATGATGTAGGGCTCGTCGATGCGGTTGGAAATGATTCATTCAATCCTCCCTCGCTGTTAAGTGTGAGTCAGAAAACCACATTTCTGCATGACAACAGCGCATCAACGCTCAAAGAGGTGTTTCTCAAAAGAAATCACCCCAAGCAGCGGAACTGGAACGAAGCGGATCTGGATGATCTGGTTTATTTCCTGAAAAGTCTCTGATCCTTGCGCTTCACTCCAGGCGCCTGCCCATTGTTAAAATTTTATCATGATTAAATTAAATCACTTTGGACTCCTGATCGCGGCGGCGAGCTTCGGGTTCATTTTTGTTTCGGCTCCATCCGCTCAAGCCACCAACAAAGCAGAAGGTTACCGTGGCATCTGGTACATGAACCAGCCTTCCGGTGATGAGTATGTTTACAAATACAGCGGTGGTTTGGGAACTTATTGCGCCAAGCACAAACCATTTGCTATCTACCGTCCAGAGGTGAATAAAACCTTTTTTTGCTATGGAGGAGCGACTGCTGATAACAACCATGAACTGGTCCACATGGTCTCTTACTTTGATCATGAAACCGGCATGGTTCCTCAGCCGACATTTCTTCTGAATAAGCAAACCAGCGACGCGCATGACAATCCGGTGATTTCTATGGATGCGCAGGGATTTATCTGGATCTTTTCCACCTCGCACGGAACATCCCGCCCGTCATTCATTCATCGAAGTCAACAGCCTTACTCCATTGATCGATTTATTCAAATCACCGCCACCAAACAATCTGGCGGCATCCCTCAACCCATCACCAACTTCTCCTATATGCAACCGTGGTACATGGAAGGCAAAGGGTTCATCGCCTTCTTTACCAGGTATCGTTATCCGGTCGATCGCACGATCTGCTTTATGACCAGCCCGGATGGTGAGCGATGGTCCGAGTGGGAGCGGATTGCGACGATTGAAAAAGGACACTACCAAGTCAGCGCTATCGGCAAAAACAAAGCCGGGTCTGCATTCAATTTCCATCCGGATCCCAAAGGTCTCAATTGGAGAAGTCACCTGTATTATGTTGAAACGGACGATTTCGGAAAAACATGGCAAACAGCGGATGGGACTCCTTTGAAACTTCCACTGAAAGATCGTGATAACCCGGCCCTGGTTTACAATTCCATTGAAAAAGGAGAATTGGTTTACCTGAAGGATATCCGCTACGACAGCCAGGATCGCCCGGTGATTTTGTTCATCACCAGTAAGGGCTATCAATCAGGACCCCAGAATAATCCCCGTGCCTGGCGAACTGCCCGCTGGACGGGAGAATTCTGGGAAATCCAGAATGCGATGACTTCGGATAATAATTATGACATGGGATCTCTTTATCTGGAATCGGATTGCCAATGGCAAATCATCGCCCCCACGGAGACTGGCCCTCAACCTTATAATCCAGGTGGTGAGGTGGCTCTATGGACCACTTCCAATGCTGGGCAAACTTGGAAAAAACAGAAGCAAATGACCGATTGCAGCGAACGGAATCACACCTATGTCCGTCATCCATTAAACGCCCATCCTGAATTTTACGCATTCTGGGCAGACGGTCACGGTCGTCAACCCTCTGAAAGTGATCTGTATTTCTCAAACGCTGCAGGAGATGTGTTCCAACTGCCGCGAATCATGCATCGCCCCTTTGAGAAACCATTGAAAATCAGTCCATAAAAA
>JAUIHU010000451.1 GCA_030432175.1 Verrucomicrobiia bacterium
CTCTGCGCCTGCCTCCTGAAAAGCCCAGCGCCGAGCTGTCCACGAAAATGCCTGGTTGGCGCATTCTGAAAGCGGAAGTCCGGGCGATCCACTCATCGGATAAAATGCGCCTGCCGGATTCGAGGAAGTTCCCATCAACGGTCGTTCTTGTCGTTCAACAATAACTGCCTTCCATCCTCGATTTTTCAAAGCTCCGGCAATCGCCATGCCCGCAATTCCACCTCCAACGACAATCGCTTCCCTGGCTTCCAGTGCGTAAAGTTCGGGCTGCGGTTGGTTCCACTTTACAGAAATTTTTCTGGATGAATGTCCGACTGCTGCTTCCAGATTTGCAGTGATGAAAGCAGAATCCACCGGCGCTGATTCGGCCCAGGTCATTTCTCGTTTAAATGAAAATCCTTTCCGTTTCTCGACCCGAAATCCAGCGGCCTGCAGATTTCTCCGAACCCAACCCGCGACTGTAAAAGTGGTGAGTGTTGTCCCAGGACCCGACAATCGCCGAACCTGCCGAAAGATTTCTTCCGACCACATCTCTGGATTTTTCTTGGGCGCAAATCCGTCCAGATACCAAACATGCATCGGCTCGTTTATTCGCAGAATCTCATCACAGGCATCACCAATGATTAATACCAAACGAACGCGACCCTGATCCATGTTCAATACGTGAAAGCCCGGCTGGATAAACCGGTACTGATTCACAAATTCCTTCCGCATCGGTTCCAGTTCAGGCCACATCAGGAAGGTCCGATCCACGTCTTCCCGGGATAGCGGATACTTTTCAAAGGAATAAAAAACCAACCGCCGATTCGCCCGCGTTCCGACCGACTCTTTCCAAGCCTGCCAGGTGGACAAAAAATTCAACCCGGTTCCAAAGCCCAATTCCCCTACTTTCAAAACCGGCAGGGAAGCGCTTCGCTGCCGGATCTCGTTCGGCTCCACAAACACATGACGACTCTCCTGAAGTCCGTCATCCACGGAATAGTAGATGTCCTGAAATTGTTCAGAGTAGTGGGGTTTCGGATCAGTTCCATTCATGTGTCAGATATTTGTGCCCGACCTTTGAATCCAGGAAAAGAAAGGAATGGCACAAATTTGAACTTTAAGAACTTATCCGATCAGGCTGCTACTCATCAGCTTCCGGTCTTTTATTGTCTTCATTCAAACTAACCCGGAAAAAGGAAGCGGCTGATTCTGCTTTTACCAGAAATGTTGTGTACGGAAGCCGAGTTGGAACTCCGGTTTCTATAAGCGTGAACGGCCCATCAGGGCGGGTAGCGGTCCAGACGTCATACGTTTGCCCAGTAGCTCCCGCCCATCGAATCAAGTAATCAATGCCTGTACTGGCGCTTCCAGCTTCGGCGGGTCTGAAATCATTTGCTGGCACAATATCGATGATTCTGATTTCAGAGTCTTTGTCTTCAGATCCTCCGCCTTCTCCAACGCTCTCAAATACGAATGCATCAATGAAGATCCCATCCTCACCTAGAGATTCCTCGGCGTCCTTGTGGTAAATCCAGGCAAGCTCCACTTCACCTTCTTCAATTTCAAATGTCTGTAATTCCCACCCGGTCACGCCTGTTATTGTAGCAACCGGCGCTCCATCCAATTTAAATTCACCGTAATCTCCCGGCGCCGCTGAACTGGATTTCCATAAAAAAGAAAGTGTTCCTGGCCCTGTTACGATTGTAGTTAAATCAATAGAGCTGCTGGAATCGGATACCAACGGGGAGAGAACGGCATCCCCGTCATTTGCATCAGATACCATGACTCCTACCCATTGGCCGGATTCCTCTGGATCAGAAGATTGCCAGAAATCTCTATCTGATGCATCCAGAGCGTCGTTAATGGACACAACAGGATCGCGTGGGGTTCTTTCAAAATCACGAGGAGTCCAGCTCACCTGATCCAGGTAACCTCGATCATCGATTTCCGAGATGATGTCATCCTTTGCAAATTCGAATTTTATTATGTTTGGTCCTGGCTGTAGATTGAATTGTCTTTGTGTCCAATCAACTTCCCCGGATATAAAATCCACAACTTCGCCATTAATTGAGAAACTCAGGAGGTCATATCCTTCTTCAGATTGTACCTTCCATGAAAATTGGAAAAGTCCGGGACCTTCCACCATGCATTCGAGCCAGGAATTCTCCATATCGTTGATGACTCCGCTCATGGCCGCGTCGACACCATCTGTGGTTTGTTCCGCTTGCCCAATCCAATGAGCTGTACCGCCTGTTAACCAATCCAGATTCTCAGTGTCCAACGCTACCGCTAAAGGCATTAAATCCGGGTTGGGAGGATTGACTTCTCCTGGTAAATACTCAAACTGATCCACCCAGCCCCTGTCCTGACCTCCCGATTCACTCAGGTCTTTGAAATAAATGAACTCCACGGTGTGTGGACCGTGTCCAAGGACTGTTTCTTCTTCCAGCCAGCCTGTTTCTCCAGAGATAAATCGCTCAATAGATCCGTCAACCTTTAATGCCAACCCGTCGAAGAAATCTTCAGAGCTGACTTTCCATACCCACTTGATAGTTGCAGGTCCTTCGAGTGTAGTTTGTAATGTTGATTCCTGTGCATGATCAATCAAACCGCTGATGATTGCATCTTCGCCATCAAAGGTAATATCGTTTTGTCCGTACCAGGCTGAGGTACCAACATTTCTCCAATCCAGGGTTTCAGCATCTATCGATTCTCCGATAGGCAGTGATCCTTCTGGAGGTTCAGGTTCATAGTTTTTAATGAACGCAATCTCATCCACCCATCCGCGGTCCGCTCCTTCGCTCACACTCCCATCCTTTTGGTATGTAAATCGAATGGTATTTATCCCGGATCCCAAAAACGTTTGCGTGAATCTCCAGTCCGTGGATCCGGATATTCCATCAATCAACGTATCGTTTATATAAAAATCCAAAAAGTCATAATCAAACTCCGAATCAACTTTCCACCAGAATGTCAGTAATCCTGGTCCTTCAATCTGCGTTTCCATCCAGGATTGCTGACCATCGGAAATGGGTCCACTGACCGCCGAGTCTTCACCATCATGATGAACACTGGTGGTAAATGTCCAACTCCCATTGCTTCCGGTAGTCCAGCTTGCCTCCGCAAGATCCAACGCTTCTGTCAATGAGTTGACTGGATCCGGATCATCGGGTTCAGAGGTCACAGTCACCTGGTCGACCCACCCCCGGTCAGCGCCAGAACTGACACTTCCGTCCTTAGCGTAAACAAATTCAACCGTATGATCGCCTGTTGGCAAAGGAACGTTGACCAATTCCCATCCGGTGTTGCCTGAAATATAGCGAGATTCGATCCCATCCACATACAATGACAAGAAATCATAAAATTCTTCAGAATCCACTTGCCACCGAAATTGAAGGTAGCCCGGCCCTTGCACCGTGGTTGATAAAACCGTTTCTTCGTTGTGAGAAATTAATGGACTTTCTGCAGCATCTTCACCATCAAAACTGAAACTTGTCTGCCCCAGCCATGGATTTGGCAAACTGGTTTGCCATTGCAGATTTTCATTATCCAAAGCTTCCACCAAAGTCACAGATCCCTCAGGAATCTCCGGTTCCTCTCCTTCAATGAAATTAAACTGATCCACCCAGCCACGATCACTTCCTGCACTGACAGATGAATCTTTTGTGTAAATCCATGTCAGCGTGTGCGCTCCTGAAGCCAAGTACGTTGTGTAGTTCCTCCATCCAGAGTTTCCTGAGATTTTATCCCGCAATATCCCGTCCACACGAAACTCCAAAAAATCATAGCCTGCTTCGGAAGAGACTCTCCACTGAAATCCAACCGAGCCTTCTCCATTCACCTGCACACTCATTATGCTGGAACCTCCATGTGAAACCTGCCCGGATTCAGCGGCATCTTCCCCATCAAATGAAACTGTGTCCGTACCAATCCAGGGCGAAGCGCTGGAGCTGAGCCAAGTGTAATCGGTCGCGTCTACAGCTTCAGCTATTTCCAATATCTCTGGAGCTTCTACGGTTGCGTCAAATTCAACCTGGTCAATCCATATTCTATCTTCTCCAGAACTGACGCTGGCATCCTTTTCATACCTCCAGGTCAATTGGTGATCTCCTTCAAACAAATAAACGCGGACCAAGCTCCATTCTGAATTTCCAGACATTCTGCGAACCTCCCGTCCATCCACACTAAACACTCCATAGTCATAACCTTCTTCAGTGGAAATTTTCCAATAGAATGATAATTGTCCGGCTCCATTCATCGTCGCTTGCAATTGCGTGGATTCACTATCTCCGATTAATCCGCTGGTCACCGCATCTTCACCATCAAAATTGATCTGAGATTGTCCATAAAACGGGCGCGCATCATCATTGCTCCACACCCAATTCAATCCGGCGACGTCCAATGATTCCTCAATTGGTAATACCGGCAATTCTCCCGTGACTTCATTGGAGTAAGCCGATTGGCCAGCTAGTCCTAAAATGGCAACACGATAGG
>JAUIHU010000452.1 GCA_030432175.1 Verrucomicrobiia bacterium
AGAAAGGGAAATAAGTTATACCGTCGCTTCATAACGGATTCTTGTGTATCACCGGTGGCAAAGCTCAACCATTGAAGCAACTGCCATCGACGTTCTTCCCCGTAGCGGCTGTAAGTCATTAACGGGTACAGCACATCCCACTCCACACCATCCACGTTATGGTATTGAATCCTCGAAAACAATGGAGGAAAAGCCAGAGTCGATTCTTCCAGTCCGATTTGTTTGTAATAAAGTGGACCAGCAATTTCAGTGCGACTTCCTTGTGGGTTCCACACTGGAGGAAATCGCTCGTACGCCAGACCGGCATGATAGAAATCGAGTGAAGAGTTGCGTGGAGAATCAACAGATACGCCAGTCTGATCTTGCTCAGCTCTTAAATTTGTCGAGCAAGCAAGGAAAAGCGCTGCCAAGCTGGTGATGAACAAGTTGACCCGCAGCTTTGAGGATTGGCTGAACGGCTGAACACTTACATATTCCATGGATATAATCCTTCCAGCTAAAGTAGAAACCTGAATTCAATTTGTTGTTATTGACCTTTGTTTCGGACGTAAAGTCGCTAATAATGCCGGCAGAGCAATGAGCGCTACCAACATGCAGGCCAAAGTCCCAAGACTCATCATGGCGCCCAGGCTCGAGATGCCACGATGCTCTGCCAGTATCAAACTGCCAAAGCCCGCCACAGTCGTCAGTCCGGATACCAGCACTGCTTTTCCTGCGCTACCGCAAAATAAAGCTGGAGTCTGGTCTTCCTGAAACCTGCCAAGAATATGAATGGCGTTGGTGACCCCAATCCCGACCACCAATGGTAAAGTCATTATATTGGCAGGATTAAAAGGAACTCCAAACCACCCCATGCATCCCAACATCCAGATAAATCCAATGCCAACAGGTGTGAGACTTAAAATTGTGTACAATACACTTCGAAATCGAATGTATGCGATGATGGTAATGACTATCAGCGCATAAAAAGCAGCTTTTTCATAGCTGTTTTTCAATAAAGATGTGTACTCATAAAGTTGGACCGGGGTTCCTGTGACTTCAGGAGCTATGGATCGCAGCTGCTGAATGAACTCTTCCTGGTTCTCGCGTTCCCAAATGTTTTTACTAGGGTAAATATAAATAAGGCTTTTCCCGGTTTGACCAATGAAGCGGGATCTCAAAAACGGGGGGAGATCGGACTCGTTCATCGGCGAACGCAGGTCTTGAGATTTTATCGCATGGAAGGTGTCACGAATTTCATTCAGGAACCGATTTTGAAACGCGGTGATTCTCTCAGATGAAGAGATTCCTGTTCGCTTCTCAAAAAGTTGTTTTCTCAACTCGATGACCGAATCTTTCATACTACTCAGCATTTGCTTCAGATAAGGAACTTCAGCGGTTTTCACTCTCTCGGAAGCAGACCCTAAATAACCTTGGAAAGACCAGAGTGTTCGGCTGAGTTCCTGAATCGAAACGCGATCCTCACTGGGTTCAGCAAAAGTTAAATCGTTCAAACTCTTTTGAATCTCCTGGGCAACCAACAATTTTTGTTTGGTGTTCTCCGAAATTTCTTCATCAGAACCAGAAAGAACTGAAGTCATTGAATCCACAGTCGACACGCTCTCCAACGCCAGGACTTTTTTTTCCAGGTCACGCGCTTCCTCCAGGGAATCGGTCATGACAGCTGCGAAGAGTACGGACTTTGAAGCCGAATTGATGAGTCGGTGTTCCCATTCTACAGCTGGTAAGTCATCTGACTGCATGTTGAGAAGATTGTAATCAAACTGTACGCTTTTACCGAAAGGAATAGCGACCAGAGTCAGCGTGATAATGATGCCAACAGTGATTCCTGGTCGAGCTAACCATTTTTGTTCGATGCGCTGCCGAATGGGGGTTCTCTTTTCGGGGTTTCCGACTGGTAAATCTGCGGGTATCTGAGAGCGTCGAACCCCGTGCAGTAGCCAGGCCGGAAGAATGGAGATCATGGGAATAAGGCTTAAGATCATGCCTCCTCCAGTAATGATTCCCATTTCCTGAATGCCGCGAAAATCGGTAAAAGTCATGGAGAAAAATGCAAGTGAAGTGGTGATCGCCCCGGTAACTATTCCCTGCCCTGTGTTGGTTAATGCTATCTTAATGGCATTTTCAGGCGATTTGCCTTTTGTCAGTTCTTCTTCGTATCGCGAAACCAGGTGGACTCCAAAATCAATCGATAGTCCAATCAGTATTGGGGCAAATGTAATAGTCAGGATATTCAGTCGCCCCACAGTCAAAGTTGTAAACGCCATCGTGAAAACCAAACCAACCAGCAGGCATACGGTTGTCTTTATTGGGCGACGTGTTTCGTGATAACCAAATACGAAAATTGTCATTACCAGACACAAAGCAAGCACACTGGCAGAGGCTGTGTCTTGCTGCGATTGACTCATTTCCTCATATTCCAGTATTGGTTCTCCGGTAATTCCTACATTGAGACCTGGCAACTCCTGTTCGGTAATTTTTACCCACATTCGTAATCTCTCAACTGCGCTGGATATAACTTCGGGAGAGGCTGCCTGGCAGGTTAACAGAAAGAGATGTCCTTGGTCGTATGTGATATAACCTTCGTCGGATCCAGCCCCGGAATCCATAGATTCATCCGGAAAGAAAGCGCTCAAAGGTGGCGCTGTTGGTTTGCCAGGTCTTGTCAATGCATTGTTGGCAAGGCGAATAATTGTGTGCAGCGAAGGTAGTGAGGATATCAGGTTGTTTGTTTCGGCAGAACTATTTGGTTCGCTGTCAGAAAATAGAGGTGCGTTGTCAGTATTCTCAGTAACTGTATCCCTGGATTGAGTTTCCCCGGAAGTTGCAAATTGCCGATTCACTCGTTTGAATAAATCGTTCAAACTTCTTGTTTCAGAAAAGAACTGTAAAACTGGTAAATAGGTCTGGATGCTGTCCCTGAAGGATCTCAAAGTTTCCAAATCGAGAAACAGGAGTGACTTGGGCCCCATTGATTTCAGGTCGCCTTTCCAGAAGACATTAGTAAAATGTTTCGGATCACCCTGCAATCGACTGCCCAGCCGTTCGACAAATTGGCGATTTTTTTCTAGATTGCCGCTCTCAACAAGAGCCACCATGTCATCCTCCTGCGGAAACTCCGCTCGAAATTTAAGAAAGATTTCATGGTATTTCTTGCCTGATCCCACGAGATCATTGCGATCCGAACTGAACTCCAAATTAAAGACCGTGTACAGAATTCCTGCAATGCATAGAAGCGCTTGCGGCAAAACAAGTGTTTTCGGCCGGTTTATGATCCATTCAGCCAGGATTTGTAGCAACCTGTATGTCCAAGATGCTTTGGACTTTTTCTCTGACATCATTCGGCTGATTCCGGAAACTGAGCGTTGTGATAGTACTCATTCACATCATCGTGCTCGTCCAATGCTTCCAATAACTTGTTCAAATCATCTGCTTGATCCTGAGAAGTCAGCGGGGTTAACAATTCTGCAATCTGGGTGACCTGCGCAGATTCGCAAGCAATGGATTTGGATTCTAACGCCTGGTGAACTGTTTCGAAGTTGGAAGGGTCAGTGATGATTTCGAAACCATCCTCTTCGGATTTAAAATCTTCAGCGCCGGATTCCAGAGCCAGTTCCATTAAGGTATCTTCGTCTGCTGCATCTCTGGCAACCATGATTTGTCCTTTCCGGTGAAAGAGTCGGGAAACAGCGCCTTGGGTCGCCATATTTCCGCCTTTTTTGGTTAGGAGGTGTCTCATTTCTGCAGCGGTACGATTACGGTTGTCAGTATTGACATTGACCAGAACAGCTACGCCGTGAGGTCCGTATATCTCATAGGAAAGCTCTTCGTAGTCGGCTCCCTCGCCAGCGCCTGCCCCTTTCTTAATAGCCCGTTCGACATTGTCAGCAGGCATATTGGAACTTTTACACTTGAGAATCACCATCCTCAGCCGAGGATTCATATCTGGATCTGGCCCAGCTAATTTGACTGCTATGATGATTTCACGGGCCAATTTAGAGAAAATTTTGCCCCTTTTGGCATCCAATGCCCCTTTCAGACGTTTAATCGTCGACCATTTACTATGTCCTGACATAGGTGAATTTTCTAATTAAGTAAAATTTACGTTGGTTTGAGTCTAATCTCACTGACTTCACCTCGTCCAGTATTTCAAATGAAAGAATGAACGCCTGTGGAATGCTCGCAAGGAGGAATCTGATGTTGAAAAATTTAGTTTCACCAGTGATGGATTCGTAAGTGTGAAATGTTTTTGCGACTGGGGAGCTTGAACTTGCCAGAAAATGAGGCGACGGTGGCAGGTGAGAACAAGGAGTGATCAAACAAGTTTTTCAAAAAAAATGAGTGACTTCAAACAAGAGGGGTCAGCGACTGAGCTTTGGAACTGGGTTGCTGAGATTAAAGAAAGGCTTCAAAAGCGGGACCTTCCTGCGCGGGACAAGAAAGCTTGGGCATTGATTGAGC
>JAUIHU010000001.1 GCA_030432175.1 Verrucomicrobiia bacterium
CATTATGAAAAAGCTGAAGAGAATTTTGATACTGAGCCTGCTGGTGGCGGTCGCCGGGTTTGTTGGGGTTGGTTGTAAGACATATAAAATTACCATGTCCAACGGGCAGGAACTCTACTCCAACTCCCGTCCAAGACTGGACGAAGAAGGATACAATTACACCTGGAAAGGGCCGAATGGTGAACAGATGAAACTCAGTCGGATGCGGGTGCGGTCGATTGAGGTTCAGTAAAAGGCTGGATAAACCGTTCCTGCCTGAGCTCGAATAAAGCTGAATTCCACCTCGTCCTATTTTTAAGGGGCGAGATACTTGATCCGATACGCAGGCTCTCACTTCAAGCTCATCTATGAAAGGGTTTGAATGAAATTTTTTTATTCATTTTTTGACTATAAGTCAAATTTAGACTAATAGTCAAAACGTGCAAGATGCCAGAAGCAATCGGAGTGGTTTGAGTCGGAAAGAGCGTGAGCGGCAGCAGCGTGAAGGACTGATTGTCGAGACAGCTCGGGGAATGATGGCGGCGCAAGGGTATTTGGGGTTGAATATGGATCGTCTGGCAGAGCAGGTCGAGTATTCCAAGGGAACCCTCTATCAGCATTTCAAGACGAAAGAGGACCTGATTCTGGCGGTGGCAGTGGATGCAATGGATGCTCGGCGTGGATTGTTTGCCAGAGCAGATGAGTTTGTGGGTGGGACTCGGGAACGCATCACCGCTTTTGGTGTGGCGGATTATTTGTTCACTCGCATTTACCCGGAGCATTTTCAGATTGAGACACTGGTTCGAGGCGCGTCGTTGTGGGAGAAAACTTCAGATCCTCGCCGGGATCAGTTGAATTCCGGTCAGGAAGGATGTCTTGGGAGGATGGTGAGATTGGTTCAGTTGGCCGCGCAAGAAGGAGATTACGATCCGAAAATATCGGGTATGAACCCGGAGTCGGTGGCTGAATCATTAAAATCAATTTCAGCCGGGTTTCATTTGACGGCGCCCAATGCTGAGCAAGATCCGGGAAAAGCATTGGCAAATCATTATCTACGATTGCGGCAGGCGCAGACTATTTTTCTTGATGGTCTTCAGTGGCGTCCTTTGAGCTCTGACTGGGATTACCATTCGACGCGGCTTCGCGTTATGAGGGAGGTTTTTGATCAGGAATGCCAACAACTTCATTTGATGGAGGATGAAATTTAATACTTAACCCGGACAGGAGAAATGAAGATTCAGAATTGTTTTTCAATGAATTTGGAAACGTGGAAAGTGAGTGGCGTTTTAGTAGCGCTTTCAATCCTGGCGCTGGCGATTGCTGGTTGTGGAGGCTCTCATGAAACTGAGCCCACGCCAGCGTCTGCAGAACCGCTTCCAGTTGAGGTCTGGTCGGTGCATTTCGAAGAAGGATATGAAATTCCGGTTCAGTTCACTGGTTTAGTAGAAGCAGCGCGTGAAAGCTGGATTGGATTTGAACTGAATGGAACCTTGAAACGTGTTCTGGGTGTGGAAGGTCAACGAGTCAAAGCGGGAGAGGCGCTCGCGGAAATGGAAGATTCTCGACTCCGAGCAGCGTTGCGTGAAGCCAGGGCGGGTTTGGATCAGGCGACTTCTCAAAGCGAACTGGCCAACTGGTCGCTGGACCGGACCCGTGAGGCTTTTGATCTCAAGGCGGTTTCGGATCTGGAATGGGAAAACACCCGGAGCCAGGCTGAAGTCGCCTCTGCCAGTTTGGAGGCTGCGCGAGCAAAAGTTCAGGCGCTGGAGGTGGACTTGGAAAAGCATACCATTCGGGCGCCGTTTGATGGTTGGATCGTGGAAAATCCCTTGGACGAAGGCGCTTTTGCCGGGCCTGGAAAATCAGTTCTCAGGTTGGTGGAAGCAGCGCCACTGCGGGCGCGTATCGCTGTGGCAGTGGAGGTCGCAGGGGAGTTGAATCCTGGCATGCAAATCACCCTGAAGCATAATCGCAGGGATTTGGATTTGACGGCAACAGTCGAGAAAGTTTCTCCAGAAATACAACAGCAAACTCATTCCCGCTGGGTCTGGTTCCGGCTGGAGCATGACGTTGACTCCGGGGACGTCTGGTCAGGGGATCTGGTGGAATACAGGCCAAAGCTGAAACGGTCAGGAAAAGGCTGTTGGATTCCTGTGACTGCCCTGACTGAAAGTTATCGAGGTTTGTGGTCCTGCTATGCGGTTGTGCCGGATGAAACAAACGAAAAAGGTTGGCGCGTGGATCGCCGGGATTTGGAGACGCTGGCTCTGGATGGTGAACGAGTTTACGTGCGTGGGGATTTATTGGAAGGCGAACAAATTATTGCCCGCGGCGCCCATCGTGTCGCAGATGGGCAAGCGGTAAGAGTGGTTTCCGAACTGGATGAGATTTAAACACTTTGCCACAAAGGCATGCGCAAAAATCCAAGGCGAATTGTGAATCTGTTTACTTTATTTTATCGCAATCCGAGAGCTTTGATTCTGGCGATTGCAGGGATCCTTCTGGCGGGTGTGGTTTCTGTGCTGACACTACCACGCATGGAAGATCCACGACTCAAAAATCGAGTAGCTATCCTCCTCACCCCCTGGCCGGGAGCTTCTGCAGAACGTGTTGAAGCGCTAGTGACGGATCCAATTGAAGACAAGCTGAGAGAGTTGTCAGATTTTGAACTCATTGAATCCGTTTCAAGAACCGGACTTTCGTACATTCTGGTTGAGTTGAAAGCGTCGATAACAGAAACGGAGAAATACTGGTCAAAGGTGCGCGCCAAGGTGCGGGATGCGGAACCACTTTTACCGTCGGGTGTTGGAGCGACTACGATGGACGATACACGTGGAGCGTTGGCTTTTTCGTTGATCGTCGGTCTAAGCTGGAGTCATGAGGGGGATCCGGAGCTGGGGATTCTTAAGCGGCAAGCGGAGGAGTTGGCGGATCGGTTACGTGGTGTTTCAGGAACCAAAGTTGTCCAACTTTTCGGTGAGCCCGAGGAAGAAGTATTGGTGGAATTGGATCCGGCAAAAATGTCTGCCACAGGACTGGATCCAGGGCAAATTGCTCAAAGCCTGCAGCAGGCGGATCCGAAGGAAGGGGGTGGAACTTTTCGGTCTCAAACTTTCAAAGCAGTCATGGAGCTTCAGGGGGAATTGGATTCGTTGAATCGAATTGCCGAGGTCCCGATAATCAGCTCTCAGGGTGGTCCGATACTGGCTTTGGGAGAACTGGCGGAGATTCGAAAAACCTGGAAAACGCCTCAATCAGAAATGGCGCGAGTGCATGGGAAGCCTGGGATCATCGTTGCTGCACGGATCGAAGATTCTCAACAGATCGATCAATGGACGGAGAATGCGCTGGACGTACTGGGCGGCTTCGAATCTGGATTGGGTCCGGGAGTCGAGTTGGTTCCGATTTTTACCGAGAATGAATACACGCGGGATCGATTGCAGAACCTGACCCGGAACCTGTTGATTGGGGCGACTCTGGTGACGTTTGTGGTATTTGTCATGATGGGTTGGAAATCGGCTGTGATTGTTGCCGCTGCGCTTCCTTTGTCGGTCAGTGTGGCATTGTTTGGATTGAACCTGCTGGGCGTGCCGTTGCATCAGATCTCCATCACGGGCCTGATCATTGCATTGGGGTTGTTGATTGATAATGCCATCGTCATGGTCGATGAAGTTCGGGTTCGAATGGCCAAAGGAGATGATCCATTGCCAGCGATTCTGGGCGCCGCTCAATTGCTATGGATCCCGTTGTTAGGCTCCACACTGACAACCACCTTAGCGTTCATGCCGATACTTTTGTTGCCTGGCAACACCGGTGAATTTGTGGAAACGATCGCGCTGTCGGTGATCCTGGCCATCCTTAGTTCATTCGGTATTTCCATGACACTAATTCCGGCGTTGACCGGGCGATTCGGGATGAAATCAATTCAGGTTGAGCATTACGTCTGGTGGCGGCATGGGATTCATTTGCCTGGATTCTCTGCCGGGTTCAGGAAATTGATTTTGCTCTGTGCCAGGCGCCCGGTGGTCGGCTTGGCGATCGGACTGTTGGCTCCGGCTCTTGGGTTTGTTTTAGCTCCAGGATTGAAGAAGCAATTCTTTCCGCCTGCGGATCGAAATCAGTTTTACATACAAGTGTGGGCGGACCCGGGAGCTTCGATTGATTTTGTGGAGGAACGCACAGGGCTGATGGATGATTTGCTGCGGAGCAGAGACGGGATTGAATCCGTAGACTGGGTGATGGGCAATGGAGCCCCGCCGTTTTATTACAACATGATGATGGGGCAGGACGGGAATGAATCTTATGCGCAAGCGTTGATACACACACGAGACTCCGAAACGGCTATCCAGTTAGCGGAAGAACTGCAAACGGAACTGGATGAGAAGTTTCCTGACCTGTTGACAGTGGTCAGGATTTTAGGTCAGGGACCGCCAGTCAGCGCTCCGTTGGAAGTACGGGTGATTGGTCCATCGGTTGACACTCTGCGAGAAATCGGGGAGGCGTTGCGGGCGAGGATGCAACGTTTACCGGATGTGACGCACACGTCCACATCAATACGTCGGTCGGATCCCAAAATGGTGTGGGAGATTGACGAGCGATCGGTTGAGCCGCTGGGATTGGGGTTGAGAGATATTGTGAGGCAGACCCGTTACCAGCTCGATGGAGTTGTTGGTGGATCCTGGTTGGAAGGAGCTGAGGAACTACCGGTGAGGGTGAGGTTTCCGGAGGATTGGCGAAGCTCTCTTCTGAATATGCGATCCTTGAACCTGCCTTTAGGAGAAACCGGGGAATGGATTTCCATGGCGGCTCTTGGAGAATGGAAACTCAAACCGGAATTGAATGCAGTGACTCGACGCAATGGGGTTCGCTACAATACGGTAAAAGGATATCTGAATACGGAAGCGTTGCCTCCAGAAGTCACCGCTGCGTTGATGAGGAATTTAGAAAAGGAGCATTTTGAGATTCCGGACGGGTATCAGATTCAACTTGGCGGGGACACTGAACAGCAGGACAAATCGGTCAGGGAGCTGTTTGCTTTTGCGCCGGTATTGGCAGCGTTGATGGTAGCGGTGATAGTATTGTCTTTTCAGTCCTTCCTGTTGGCGGCTGCGTTGGGAGTGGTGGCGTTGATGTCGGTCGGGCTGGGTTTTCTTGGGATTGCCTTTTCAGGGTATCCTTATGGATTCATGGCGATCATTGGCACTGCCGGACTGATTGGGGTAGCGATCAATGACAGCATTGTGGCTTTGGCTTCCATTCGAGGAAACCCTCAAGCTCGAAAGGGAGATGCGCAGGCGGTGACGGATGAAGTGATGCACTGTTCGCGCCATATTCTGTCCACGACACTCACCACCATCGGAGGATTTCTGCCATTGTTGCTGGGAGGAAACGCTTTCTGGGTACCATTGGCAGTGGTGATTGCTGGAGGTGTTTCCGGCGCGACAATTCTGGCGCTGGTTTTTATCCCGTCAGTTTACATGCAGTTGCTCCGGTGGAAGCCCGGTTTGGGAGCAAGCGTTCAAAACTAAATATATTTGTAATTATATGAATAAATTTGTGTTTATAATTACTGGAACTGCTGGCTTCTTGCTGGGTGTTGTTGGGTGTTCGGTTGGGAAAGATTATGAACGCCCTGATCCGTTTCAGGGAGCGCTTTCAGAAGGATCGGAGTGGTCAGGGCTGTCAGGTGTTGAAGGAGCCGAACCAGCTGATCTTTTGGAGTGGTGGAAAGGTTGGGAGAATCCTGAATTGTTCGCCTGGATCGAACTTGCGCTGCAGCAAAGTCCAACATTGGAGCAGGCTGAGGCGCGGATTCTGGAAGCCAGAGCGGGAAGGTTGAATGCGAGATCCAGGTGGTGGCCGAATCTGAATCTGTACGGAGATGCTGTGCGGAATCGACTCAGTGAAAACGGGGTAGGCGCTGGATCAGCTGCGGCCTCTGCAGGTTTGGTTGATTTTGAAAACAGTTTCTTTCAAACCGGGTTTGATGCAAGTTGGGAAATTGATGTATTTGGGGGAACGAGACGAGCTGCTCAAGCGGGACAGGCACGATTGGAAAGCTCTGAAGCGAGGAGGGAAGCAGCTCGTTTGACACTGGCTTCTGAGGTGGCTCGCGCTTGGTTGGATTGGCGGTATTTGCAATTACAGTTGGATTTGCAGAATCAACAAGTTGCTGTTCTGAAAGAGCGGCAGGATTTATGGAATCGCAAACTGGAACTGGGACTATGTAGTGAGATTGATTTTGATCGCAGGATGGCTGAACTGCGGTCCGCTGAAGCAGAAACACCGGCGATGGAAACAAATGTGCGATCTGCGAAGAACCAGTTAATGGCGCTCGCGGGAATTCCGGCGAATCAAGAACTTCCGGAGGATGTGTCTTTCAGGGATAGCGGTATGACAACTGCGGACTGGATCAAGCTGCCTGAGCTTGGTGTTGGGGCTCCGGCAGCGTGGTTATTGCGACGCCCCGACTTGAAAGCTGCGGAAAGAGACTTGGCTGCGGCTGTTGCAGAAACAGGGGTTGCGAAGGCGGAATGGTATCCACGTTTCTTTCTGATAGGGACAGCCGGGTTGGAAAGCGGAAGTTTGACGGATTTATTCATGACTCAAAGTCGGACCTGGACGATTGGGCCGAGTGTTCGGTGGTCTATATTTCAGGGAGGACGAATTCGCGCTGGAATACAAAGGAGTCAGGCTCGCGCTCAGCAGGCGTTAGCACGTTATAAAGAGATCGGGTTAATCGCTATCACGGAAGTGGAAACCGGAATCATTGCTGCGCAGAATATGAGAACCAGCAAACAAAAAATGGAGCAGGCAGAGAACAGTTCGCAAAAGGCGTGGCTGAAAGCTGAAGCGCTTCACAAACACGGTTTAATCGACCCTGGGCAAGCATTGGAACTACAATTGGAATGGCTGGGAATCAAAAGACAAGTGACCCGGGCAGGTCATGAAGAAGCGTTGGCGCTGGTGAGTCTTTGCAAGGCGTTGGGAGGAGGATGGGAAAAACGAGGTAGCGAAAGCGAAATTGCGGGTGTGACATTTGAAAATTGACCTTGAACAAACTATTTAGGATATTCGTCTATATCCTTATGAACCATTCTGAAAAAACACAGGGCAATTCGTCGTCCGCGACCTCTTCCCGTCGCGAATTTATTAAAGACACCAGCACAGTGGCAGCGGCTACAGCGTTGGCAGGAGTAGCAGTCCCGCACGTGCATGCTGCTGAAAAGAACACAATCAATGTTGTGTTGGTCGGGTGTGGCGGGCGTGGAACCGGCGCAGCTCAAAACGCTTTGTCAGTCCAAAACGGTCCAATCAAGC
Source organism: Verrucomicrobiia bacterium (assembly GCA_030432175.1). Taxonomy (GTDB): domain Bacteria; phylum Verrucomicrobiota; class Verrucomicrobiia; order Limisphaerales; family JAUIHU01; genus JAUIHU01. The sequence goes on from JAUIHU010000001.1 coordinate 7,300, forward strand.
TGGTAGCCATGGCGGATGTTTTTGAGAACCGCCTGAACAGCAGCTACGAAGCTCTTAGTGGTCGATTCAAAGATCAGGTGGACGTTCCTGCTGATCGCAAGTTTATTGGATTCGACGCATACAAGAAAGCCATCGACTGCCTGAGCCCTGGGGATGTGGCCATTTTTGCAACTCCTCCCGGATTCCGTTGGGTTCATTTCACCTACGCCATTGAAAAAGGAATCAATGTGTTTATGGAGAAACCAGTCACGGTGGATGGTCCAACGACTCGCCGAATGATTGATTTGTATGAAAAAGCCAAGGAAAAAAATCTGAAAGTCGGCGTTGGTTTGATGGTGCGTCACTGTAAAGCGCGTCAGGAATTGAAACGCCGCATTGATGATGGGGAAATCGGCGATATTATCACGATGCGCGCTTACCGCATGGCAGGGCCAATGGTGGGCTTTGCGGGACCGAATCCGGGTCAGTTGAGTGATCTGATGTACCAGATCCAGCAATTCCACAGCTTCCTGTGGGCCAGTGGTGGAACCTTCAACGATTTCTATATTCACCAGGTCGACGAATGTTCCTGGATGAAAGGATCGTGGCCAGTTAGCGCTAAAGCCAGTGGTGGACGTCACTATCGAGGTGACGCTATTGACCAGAACTTTGATAACTACTCAGTCGAGTACACTTACGAAGACGGAACCAAGTTCTGGATGTACGGACGGAACATTGGTGGATGTCACAACGAGTTTGCCAGTTACGCGCATGGGTCCAAAGGACTCGGCATCGTTTCGACATCCTCTCACACTCCAGGGCGTTGCCGGATTTACAAAGGTCACAACATCAGTCGTCGGAATGAGACTTGGGCGTTCCCTCAGCCGGAACAGAACCCTTATCAACTGGAGTGGGATGACTTGATTCATGCGATCCGCAACGATGAGGAGTACAACGAAGTCAAGCGTGGAGCTGAAGCCAGCCTGGTCAGTTCCATGGGTCGTATGGCCGCTCACACCGGGCAAGTCATTACATTTGATGATCTGCTGAATGGGGATCATGAGTTTGCTCCGGATATCGATAAGTTGACTCTGTCATCCGAGCCGCCATTGAAGAAAGGTCCGGACGGTAAGTATCCAGTGCCAATGCCTGGCATCAACCGCCGTCAGGAATATTACGAAGATTGATCCTTATTGTCCGGAGAACATTTTCCGGATGGTTTAGATCATCCCAGAGCATTTTTGTTTTGGTAATCGCTTTTTCAGGACCTTCCCGGATTCATGTAGAATCCAGGAAGGTTTTTTGATTTTCTCAGCACATACCTAAGAAGCGATCGCTCGCACAGGAACAACGACACCAATCAATAAATGAAGTTTCATTTTGCGGCAAAATAAGCATACTATTGGAATCATGACTGATTACAATTCCAACAACACACCTGCAGCGCTTCTCAAGGAGTGGTTGGACAGGGCTTTGTCGGAAACAACTGCGGGCTGGTTGCAGTCAGGCCTGGAGAAAGCTGACGATCCGGTTTCTGATCAAGGTTTCTATGTGGCATTTGGAATGGTCCCAAGGAAGCTCGGCAAAGCGACTTTAGAATTGAACGATGAGGATTTGCAGAAAGCTGACGCAAGCCGTAAGGGGTGGCGTCCTCAAGGCTTGAGTGTTGATCAGGCAGCGAGATTGTTACTGACATTGAATCGTTCGGTCATTATGGGGGATCGGTTTCCAGACTGGCTCGATCAATTGATTGCCACAGGAGATGTCGCGGAGCAGGTTGCTCTTTATCGAGGATTGCCATTGTTTCCGTATGACAAGAAATTGTCGTTAAGAGCGCAGGAAGGATTGCGGACCAATATCAAGACCGTGTTTGAAGCCATTGCGCATGACAGTCCATTTCCCGCAGAGTATTTTGAAGAAAACGCTTGGAACCACATGGTTTTGAAAGCGTTGTTTATAGGCAGCGCTCTTTATCCGATCCAGGGAATTGATCAACGGACTAATGTTCAACTCACCCGCATGCTGACGCAATACGCGCATGAACGATGGGCGGCAAAACGAGTGATCAGTCCTGAGTTGTGGCGATGTGTCGGGCGTTGTCCGAATGATAGCGCGCTGGACGATTTGAAGCGGGTGATATCGAGTAGCGACGAGCTGGAAAATCGGGCTGCGGTTCTGGCTTTAAACGATTTCCCTGAGAAAAATGAATTAGTTGAAGGACTCCTTCAAACACAGACGGAGCTTTTGGCAGCAATTAAGAATGGAGAACTGACTTGGGATCGGCTTGGAGTTCAGGTAGCTGAAGGTTCCGGACAGTGAATCAAGAGACATTCACTAGACACGCTAAGCCAATCTATTGAAATAGAAGAGTTGATTTACAATGAGTGATGGATCTGACAATCAAAACGGAACCCTGGATCAGGGGTTGAAATTCATTGACCCGCACATTCATATGAACGCTCGGGTCACGGATGATTATGAGCGGATGGCGGCTGCCGGAGTGGTGGCGGTGATTGAACCTGCATTCTGGTTGGGGCAACCCAGAACCAGTATTGGGACATTTATTGATTACTACTCAACGCTGGTTGGGTGGGAGAGATTTCGCGCAGCGCAATTCGGGATTCGGCATTACTGCGCCATTGGGCTGAACAGTAAAGAGGCGAACAACGAACCTTTGGCGGAGCAGGTTATGGAAATCCTGCCGCGTTTCCTGACCAAAGAAGGTGTCGTTGCCGTGGGAGAAATCGGATACGATGATCAGTCGGAAGCTGAAGATAAATACTTCCGCGCTCAGCTGGAACTGGCAAAAGAACTGGAGATGCTCGTCATGGTGCACACACCGCACCGAGATAAAAAACAGGGCACGACACGAAGCATGGACGTGATCGAGGAGCATGGGTTGGATCCGAGCCGAGTGGTGATTGACCACAATAACGAAGAGACAGTTCGGGAGACATTGGATCGTGGATTCTGGGCAGCATTTACATTATATCCACGCACCAAAATGGGGAATGAGCGGATGGTGGAAATCGTCAGGCAATACGGATCGGATCGAATCATCGTAGACTCCAGCGCAGACTGGGCAATGTCAGATCCGCTGGCAGTTCCTAAAACTGGTCGGTTGATGTTAGAGCGAGGGATTTCAAGAGAAGACGTTCACAAGACCTGTTATCAAAATGCTTTGGACGCATATGGACAGAGTGGAGCATTTAACGAAGAGGACTGGTTGAATCCAGCTCCGATTGATCAACGAATTTTGTTTGAAGGCAATTCAGTATTGCGTGGGCAGGCTCCCCGAGTGGATGAGGAAAAAGACAATTTAGTTATTGAGTAGAGATAGTTGTCTTGAGGATGATTATCTTGTGTTGGAATGGCGTTGAGGTTGATCAATTAAACGCTTTTGTGAATTATGAGTGATAAAAAACAAGAGATTGCCTGGGGAAGCAGGGACTCTAAAAAGGATGTGGAAACCGGTGAAAAGTTGGCGCCGAAGTTCGATGCCAATGGTTTGATACCGGTAGTGACCACGGACTATGACACGGGGGAAGTGGTTATGCAGGCGTTCATGAACGAAGAAGCCTTGAAAAAGACGCTCGAAATAGGGGAGGCAGTCTACTGGAGTCGAAGCCGTAGCGAACTCTGGCATAAAGGCGCTACCAGTGGGTTTACTCAGAAAGTGATAGAGATGAGAGTGGACTGTGATCAGGACTGTATCTGGATCAGGGTGAGAACGAAAGGGGGAGCTAACTGTCACGTTGGCTATCGCAGCTGTTTTTATCGATCCGTTAGTTTGGGACCGGAAGTTCCGGCAGAGCAGTTGGGAGCGTTGCAGCTCAGTGAGAACGACAAGGTTTTTGATCCGAACGAAGTTTATGGATCTGGACCAGTAAAATAGATTGCGCAGGTAGATCCGCGGAGTTTGGGGACTCTGCGGATTTTGTTATTTCGACTCAAGCTCCATTGGTAGGGATCTGGTGAATATGCAACTCAAATCATCTTTGGCAAAGTTTTCGGGAAGCGTTGTTTCATTGACAAAGTTTTCAAAACTCCTGGCGTTGCCGTTATCACTGACGATTGCATTCAGTGTAGGGCAGGCTCAAAATCTGTCGATTCGGGAAGCTAAGTCTGGAGAGATTCCGCGACCTGTTGAAGCGTATTCGGATTTGAATTCCTGGTGGGGACAAGGGAAGGATCATTTTTGGCTGGCGTCGGATAATTTGGATTCTCCATCGGAAAGTCAAGTCAACGTTCAAAGGGCGATTGCTTCCAGAGAGGCCCTGATTGAAATTGAAGTGGAACCCAGTGGATCACTTACAATTCAACAGGCCCTGGATCAAGTTGTTTCTGGGGGAAGGATCATTTTGAAAAATGGAGAATATGCGGAGCGCATTCGCATCGACAAACCTGTGACGATACTGGGTGATGGAGAAGTAACAATTACGTCACCGAACGATGAGACGATTGGATCGGTGGTGAGCATTCGTTCGTCTGGAGTTACTCTGGAGAATATGACGATCACAGGCGCGAGGGGGACCGGGAGAAATGGCGCAGGTGTTCGTGTATCTGGAGCTGATATTTCACAACTGAAGTTTGAAAATGTGAATGCGAGTCAGAATTTGGGAGACGGGTTCGCGTTTATTGTTTCAGGAAAATATAGCGCTATTGAATTTTTAGGAACCAATGCACGGTTAAATGAAGGATTTGGGATTGGATTTTATGGAGGGACTGCAATTAGTGGGCGGAACCATGAATTATCCGATATTCTTTTTGAAGGAAACCGTGACGATCGTGGAGTGGTTGCTTTTAATGAAGCTGGTGGAATTTCAATTCGCCTGGGTTCCGGCGCTCAGGAATTAAGACATCAGATTGGGAATATTATTTTCCGGGATGCCGTTCTGGAAACTAATTACGGGGTGTCCCAGCTGATTATTCAAGGACTGACCCATCCATTGACATTTGAAGGTTGCTGGTTTAATGGCGGACTGTTCAGGGGATTCGACACCTCACAACCGTTGCCAATATTGGTTCCATCCAGTCAGTATGCAATCATACTGATGGGAGCTCTGAAACAGGAATTTTACACACCGATTCCAGAGGTTAATTTCATCGCGAACAGTCAGGGACAAGTCAACCAGTTTGATGGAATTTACTGGTTTGGGGTTTTGAACTGGATTGGGTGGAGTGATTTGGCAGGTGTACAGTTTGGAGAAAGTTCGGGGAGTGGAGGCGTTGGATTAGTTCCGGCGGTCGAGGTTGGAGCGACTTTGCAAGGGGAAGACTTGAGTGACTCCACAGCATTATTGAAAACAGGAGGAGCGCAGGGGAACTTGGATTTGTCTGGGCTGCTGATGGATTCTAATCGAAATGCCAGATTTGATTTGCTGATGGGCGGGCAACCATTCAGTGAAGATCCTGCAAATCCTGCGCCAACAACTGTGGCGGTGGATGCGAAAGGAATGCTTTTTGAGACCGCTTCAGGGGATATTAAAACTATTGAAGAAATGACTCTGGAAGAGCGATTCGAACAATCATCCCGGATGGTGACACAGTACAATCCTTCTGTAAGAAATTCAACAGCATTGGGATCCATTGAAATGGTCGAATCGGGCGATGTTTACATTGTTCCTTCACCAGGAAACAGCATCCAACAAATTCTGGAACGTGTTCCAGAGGGCTCTAGTGTATACGTTCAACGGGGAAATTATCCGGATGATACGACGCTTAACATAAACCGTGGGCTGAAAGTATTTTTTCAGGGTGGGCTGAATGCGGGGGGAAGCTCAGGAACAGGTGTGAATATTCCTGGACTTTCTCCAGAAGATATCAGCATTGATACAGGCGCGGAAACAGTTGAATTTGAAACACCTTCTGCGCCAGGGCTGACACAGGTAGAGGGAATTGTGTATTTGGATACCAACCGGAATGGAACTCTGGAACCTGGAGATGGTCGACTGCAGGGAGCGGTGGTTTATCTGGATGACAACCGGAATGGACAACTGGACGAAGGGGAAATCTCTGTCATATCCGGCGCTGACGGCGCTTATTTGCTGCCAGTGGTCAATCTTGGCATTCGGGATATTGTGTTGGACCTCCCTGAAGGATTTGCTGCTGAACTGCCAACCGGGGGAAGTTATACAGAATCGCTGATTGCAGGAGACAATCTGGAGGATCGAAATTTCCTTCAAGCAGGAGTCGGACATATTTCGGGTGTGGCATGGGAAGATTTGAATGGTGATAGCGTAAGAGATTCCACAGAACCTGAACTGAGTGGATTGGGAATTGTATTAAATCGACTCTCTGACACAGGGCAATCAATAGAAAGTTTAAGGACGTTGACTGATGAGTCTGGGGTTTTCTTGTTTGAGCGGTTATTTTCTGGAAACTATTCGTTCCGTAAGCCAGTTCCTGCAGATTGGATTTTGACTCAGGCTCCAGGAGATGAAGGTCGGGTTGTGTCAGTGGGTGCAACTCCTTTGGAGAATCAGGATTTTGGAGCCTTCCAACTGGCTGCTATCAGCGGTTCCATTTACGAAGATGAAAATAAAAATGGAGTTTTGGATGAAGGAGAGCGCCTTGTTTCCGGCGCAACCGTCAGTCTGGATATGCAGAGGGATGGTTCATTAGAAGCTTTTCGTATCACTAATGAGTCGGGTGTATTTCATTTTACAGCCCTTGAGTCTCAGCCATTGAGTGTGTTTTCGCTTCTGCCTTCGTTGCCAGCGGGGTCGGAACGTTTGGAATCTGAATTGGATTTTGAAATTACTCAATCAGGTCAAGTGATAGATGACGCCATTGTTGGATTTTTCAATCCAGCCAGAGTTTCTGGTGAGGTGATTTTGCAGGCCGGATCTGATATTGGTCCGGCCGGATCTATCTCTGTTTCACTCGTAGATTCGAGTTCCGGAGAGATCGTTGATACGACGATCAGCGCTTTGGATGGGACATTTGAATTAAGGAGTTCTCAACCTGGGGAGTTCAGTATACAAGCAGGACCATTGCCAGCGAACACACGAACCATCACGCTTCCTGAAGGTATAAATCTGGTCAGTGGATCTACTATTTCAGGACAAACAGTAGAACTGGCATTGAATCTCAATCCAATACTGGAATCCCAGACATTTACCGGGACTCCTGAATTATCTCCGGCAGGCACAGTAGTTGGAATAATAGAAGCGGAGGATCCTGAGGCAGGCGCTATGACATTTGAAATAGTCTCTGGAAACCAGATTGAGAATGCAGCCTTGAGGGCCTGGGCCTTCAGGGATCAGTTGGAATCGTTATTTGATGTAACAACAACGCGTGTTTTCGAGACTGCGCCACCCATTGATGCTGGGAAGTTGTTACAGGGAATACGCTCTGTCGATGGAGTCAATCAAGTGGAGTTGTACTGGTTGACGGAAAATGGAGGGCTTTTTGCAAATGTTTATCCAGTTCAAGGTATTCCCGACGCAGATGCAGATTTGCTTGGAGAGAAGTTGGTTCAGTTAGATGGATCCTATTATAATAATCCTGATTTGCTGATAGAAGCGTTTGAAAGACCGGAAGGACTGTTTCCGTTTGAGTTAGATGCAGCGACCGGTCATTTGGCATTGGCCACAAACACACTGATGCGCTCACAGCAACCGGATGGTGGATTTCGTTTGGTTATTCGCGTTACGGACGAATTGGGGGCAAGCGCTGAAGGGGAAATAACTGTAGATTTACTTCCGGCAAACCTGGCCCCTGCTTTTATCCAAAACAACTGGACACGTGAGATCGCTGAAGCATCGGAGTCAGGGGTTTCGGTTGGAGAACCCATAATTGCCGAAGATCCTGAATCACAGGTTCTAACCTATTCAATCACCAGTCAGCAGGATACATTGGATCGACTCATCGAACTGGATAAAATTCATAAATTTCAGGATCCAACCGGTGGGGTGTACAGTTTTAACGCACGAGGCGCTGGCGATAAGTGGCTTCATGGATCTCGTACACGCCAATGGTTTTATCTGGTTTTGGATCCGACTACGCGGAGAGCTGAACTTTATGAGGCTCCGAAAGACGCAGGTCGTACATTGCAATTGGTTGCAGCTGGCGTGGAGCCTTTGGTTGAACTCAGTGATACCTTCTATGAAGATCCTTCTCTACTGGTTGGAATTGCGAACACTGATCCAAACCCGGACGCCTTTGCCATTGATAGCTCTACCGGTCAGATAAGGGTAGTCAACCCTCAATCATTAAATCCGCTTTTCAATCCATATATCTATCTGACGATTCAGGTGGAAGATGCCGGTATGCCGCAGCTTTCAGCTGAGACCGAAGTCATTGTACGTATTGTTCCGACATTGGATTTTCCAGGTATCTCCAGATTCACGAACCTTAGAATTTTGGAAAACTCACCGGCCGGGACACGCATTGGGCAGTTGGCGGCTTCAGATCCACAAGGGGAGGAAGACCTGGAGAGATTTGAGATACGATATGATGATTCTGGTCCTGGAAGTGAATCCTTCAGAATTGATGCGGACACAGGTGAGTTGTTTGTTGCTGATGGAGCGACACTGGATTTTGAAAATCAGATTTTTTATGAACTTAGAGTTCGTGTGACCGACCGAAGTCAGCGCTGGGCTGAAGGACGAGTGATTGTGGATTTGATCAATGTGGATGAGCCTGCGTTTTTGAATGTGGGTAATGGTTTGATCAGTGAAGGCAATGCTGGGAGCAAGTTGTTGGAAATCCCGGTCAACCTGACAGCTGGGTTTGCACAGAACATTTTCCTTTCATACGACATTCAATCTGGAACAGCGGCAGAGGGAATTGATTTTGAGGACGCCAGTCCTGTTCCGGGAAGAGCGGTAATTATTCCTGGTGACCAGTCAACTCATCTGAGATTCAATATTTTTGGTGACACTGAACTTGAGGCTGACGAGACATTTACCGTGACGGTGGAGCTAGCGCCGGATGCGCCTGATTTGCTGTCCATCAACCAGGGTGATGGCACAGGGACAATTATTGATGATGATCGCCCTCGCGTTCTGGATAATGGTCGACCGGGGTTTAGCGCGATTGGTTCGGGATGGAATTCTCGAACTGCTAACGGGGCATATAACCAGAATTTACTGTTTGACGAATCAACAACCTCCTCTGCTAACTGGACATTCGAGGGCTTGGAGCCTGGAAAGTATCGCGTTTCTGTCAGCTCTCCTGCTTTAAGAGCGGTGGGATTTTATTCTGTCTGGGATGAATCACGTCAATTGGCTGCTGAAGTGCGACAGGAAACATATACCTGGGCTGGAGGTTTGGGAACGGATTTCAGGGACGAGGAAGATGACTCGATTTTTTGGAACGATCTTGGTGTTTATGAATCAACTTCAGGCAACCTGCAGGTGCGGTTGAAGAATAAACTGGAGACAGCAGGATTGACTCAAAGAATTAAACTCGCCGATGCTGTTCGTGTTGAGCCAGTGGATCAATCTCCTGCAAAGATATTCATCAACGATCCTTTCCCGGTTCTTTATGGAGCAGATGCTGTTGTTCAGCTGGAATTGAATGGTCCCGTAGATGAGACGATTTCTGTTGAGTATTCTATTATTGATCCCAATGGCGCACTAAACGACTTGAACGAGCGTTCAGGAACTTTGGTTATGGAAGCTGGTTCTGACGGCGCTCAGCTAAATCTGAGTACTGTTAATTTTGAAAATCCGGGACTGGAAGATGAGCGTCAGTACACGGTCCGACTGGGACCAGTGACTCAAGGGTATGCTACTATTGTGAATCATTCTGCAGTTGGCAGGGTTGTGCCAGAGGAATTGATGAATCCGCAACTGGATTTGCTGGGACCTTCATCGGTTTCGGAATCAACCACAGCCATACCCATGATCGCGAGGTTGAATTTTCCAGCGTCTGAGTTGATTGAAACGCGCTGGCAAGTCGGAGAAGTTTCGGAATCTGGTGAAATTGGATCTGTTATTTCGTCGGGTGAACTGAGTTTTGCAGTTGGAATCAGAGAGGCGCTTTTTGAAATTCCTGCGTTGGACAACGACACCCCGGATTTACCGAATAGGCGTATGGTCGTCTGGTTAACTCCACGTACTCCTTCACAGGTGATTTCCGGCGATACAAGTCGGATTGTGGAGTTGGAAGATGATGATGGGCCCATCATCGTTGATGCGCCGGATTTGAATTTTGGACAAGCCATTTACACTGAAACCAATTTGAGATCCGGGATAAGTGACTGGTCGGACTTTAACACAGGTTACGGAGGTGTATCGCGAATGATACAGGGGAATATATCGGAGCCTGGGGCTACAGCCATCGGGCAATGGAAGGTGTTTGGGCTGGTTCCTGGCGCTTTTTACAGAGTCTCTGCAACATGGCCCGGAAATAGTTCATTCACTCGACAAGCGCCATTCCGGATCTATCAGGATGATGAAGCCACTGGTGATTTAGATTGGGTCGGAGGCGCATTCCTGGATCAATCACTTTCGCCGGATGATTTCGTCACGGATGAGCTTGGGAGATTGACTGAACAAGGGTCTGTTTATTGGGAGGATGTCGGTTTTTTCAGGGCTGAAACAGAAGACTGGAGAATACAAGTCAGCAACAATGTGCAGGGAGTTGTGGTTGCTGATGCGGTTCGGATTGAAAGGGTCTTTATCCCTGTTGTGGAAACGATTCCAAACCAGACCAGTGAAGCTGGCGTACCATTGGAGGCGCTGGTGCAACTGGGTCATAGTGATCCAGAGCGCAATCTGGAGGACGTCGAGATTCAGTCGGTAAGATCTTCCTCCGAATTAATTGTTCCGAATACAATACGCAGTGGCGCAGGAATAACATGGGAACCTGTTTCGAGAGAACAGGGAATCTGGAGAGTGCGAATTCAGCCGATGGGAATCAGAACCGGGTTGGTTAATTTTACGGTGCGGATTACTGATGGAGAAACTCCTGTTGAAACAGAATTCAGTGTAGTTTTTCAACGAACCAATTTCCTTTTTGATTTTGGCGTCAGCGGGCTTGTGGAAACACCCGACACTCCTTTCATTGCTATTTCAAAAAGTTCACTTTATCGCAGCTCCATGCAATACGGTTGGATCGTTAACCGTGGATTGAGCGTTGATTCAACCGAAGCGGCTGATTTGGCATTGAAAGATGCAGTTACCGGACCGGTTGCGGTGGATTTCAAATTGGGAGGATTGCCTGCTGGTGATTCATTTGAAATCGATCTGCTGCTTGGGCGTGATAATGACAGTCTGGCATCGGGGACTCTGGTGCAGGCAATAGGGCGAGATGAAAATGTCGTTGATTCAGCGAGTTTTTATTACACGGTTTCAGAGAAGCCTGACTCTTTGAGAAAAGTTTCATTAGTGGCTACGGCAAATTCAGATGGAGAACTGATCATCAGGTTCAGCCCTTACCGTCCTGTAACAGCTCAGGCAGGTTTGAGATTTGCTATTACAGCCATGCAGGTTCGACCTTTGGGAGCGGAGTCAGTTTCTGCGTGGGAGAGTAAATTGTTAGCTGCCAATCTGAATGGAAATCTTGCCTCTGCCAATCAAACAATGACTCCACCAAATCCTGGAATCGGCTTGCAATCCAGAGTGGGAGGTGGAGGGGAAATCACATCCATGCCGGCGGCTCTCTGGTTGGATGATGGTGGGGTTTCCTTTACAGCCTCCGAGGGATGGGATTCGATAGATGGATTTGGTTTTGAATCTGGTTTGCACTACTTTGCTTCCAGTTCTGCCGACGAAACAGCAGACGTTGCTTCCTGGACGTTTATGAATCTTGAGAGTGGGATCTATCGTTTAGCCGCGCATTGGGAAGAAGGTGTGAATCGTTCGGAGCAGGTGCGTGTTCGTGTCCGACACCAGGATGAAGTGTATGGACCCTTCGTTCTGAACCAGAAACAAGCTCCAGAAGATTTTCAAAAACATGGAACGAATTGGGACTGGGTCGGTGATCAGGAATTTTTTGTCGCTTTTGATAGTTTCTCACCAGGGACAGAGCGGGAAGATGGGAGTTTGATTCCTCAGGATTATAATCATTTTGTTGTGGAAATCCTGCCTTCAGCCGACGGTGTTACGGTTGCCGATGCAGTCTTGCTGGAAGCTGTGGGAGTTGAGCAAATCATAGCCAGTCCGCCTGCGGAATTGGAGGTTGTAGAAGGAAATACAATCGGGACAGATCTGTTAGTGGAGGTGAATCTTTCGACGGCCCCGTTGGATTTTGTTTCGTTGGATTATCAAGTGATCGCTGGAAGCGCAACGGGAGGTGTCGATGTGGAACTGGGGGAAGGCAGTCTGATATTTGGTCCGGGGCAAATTGTCAGTCAGATGCTGGTTCCGATTTTTGGAGACACTCGTATTGAGGGTGATGAAACTTTCATTATTGAATGGAGCAATTCTATAGGGGTGGACTTAACTCGAACGGAAACTCCTGTGTTGATCATAGATGATGATGGCGGTCGATCTGTACAACCATTAAGTGATTCAGTATCAGTCCTGGAGGCTCGGATAGAGGGGGCGATGGTTTGGCGGGATACTGACTTGAATGGGAGTCTGGATCCATTTGAGTCTGTTGCGACGAGTGATAGCAATGGAGTCGCTCAGTTTGCGATTTTAGAGTCACGCCTAAATTCTCCACTACGAGCTTCTGGTGGAATCGATCGTGCAACGGGAGATCCGATGATCTATCCGCTGTCAGCGCCACAATCGGCGACCACGATTCATTCATTGACCACATTGTTACAATCGCTGGTTGATGAATATCCAACAATTGATTTGGTAGAACATGTAGAGAAGCTTCAAAATGTTTTTGGTATAGATGCAGCAATATCGGTATTGAATCAAAACGCTCGTGCAGCTTTTCAAGTTGGGTTCAGTGAATCTGCCGCCCGGGTGTTAATCGCGCAAACACTCATTGAAAGCCGGATCCTGGGCTTGGGTTCGTTCCGTCTGGGGCAGATGACTGGTGGCTTTTCGGATCAGGAATCTGCTTGGCGCGTTCTGTCGAATGATATTTTCAAAGCTGTAGCTCGGTTGATTGAAGAAACGCCCATTGGCGCATCAAGCTGGCTTTGGGCAGACCCTGACTGGAATCTGGATTTCCTGAATCAAATTTTCTTCGAGCTGGGTTGGGAGTTGGATTCATCGGATATTCAGGCGTTAGCGCAGGCTCTTGCTGATCAAGCAGCATTTCTGGATACAATCATGATGAATGAACTCGCCTTGGAAGAAGAAGATCAGCGCGTCCAGGCGTTGGCTCAATTGTCTCAATTTCGTGCTTATTTGAAGAGAGATTGGAAGGGCTCTCTTGCTGCTTTGGGAAGAGGAGAAGTTTCAAGCGCCGATTGGATGGATGCGCATTCTGGCGCTGCAATGGAGAGTTTGATACTAACACAATCCACTTTGAATCCAGTGGGTCAAAACCTCAGTCCTGGCCGTATTTCCTTGATAGTCAGGGAATATGCAGCTTACGAATCAGAGTTGAGAATTGGAGTAGAGGTGAACCGTACTGGTGGATCTCTGGGGGCAGTGAGTGGCGTATTACAACCCTTTTCCGGGCAAGCGGAACTGGGTGTTGATGTACTTTCGGATCCGGTGACTTTCAGTTTTAGTTCAGGGGAAGCTGGTTCCAAAATAGTTTACTTAGGAATTCTGGATGATGATGAAGCTGAAGAAAACGAAGAATTTTTCATTGAGCTTGTGTCGGTTTCGGGAGGCGCAGCCTTGGATGTTCCGGTAAGAATTGCAGCTACCATTCTAGACGACGATTCGGACTCTGCTGCGATATCCGTTCGTTTACGACCTGAATTTAACGCCGGTCAAAATATGATGACCCTGGCCTGGCCTGAATTCCTTGACGGATTTTCGGAACTGCAATCGTTGGATGGTTTTGGTGACACGGGTGGATGGCGCTCTGTGTTAAAAGATGGTTCAGTAGTTTTGTTTGGGATCCGGCATTTAACTGTGCCAATTGAAGCAGAGGGTTCCCGGTTTTACAGATTATTGATCGAGCCTCCAGCCCTTGGGATGCGAAACATTAACGGTGTGGCCACGATCGTCTGCCCGACGGTTGGAGATGGAATGGTTCTTGAAATGCTGGATCTTTCGAACCCGGAAGCAGGTTGGATTCCTGTTCCAGTGTCCCCTGGCGATAAGGTTAAGGATGAAGCCAAACAAGCCTGGTTAATTCCGGTTCCTCCTGGCTCTGAGGGTCGGTTGTTCCGGTTAAGAGGGGAAATGGAGGAGTTTTGAGCAACTGAGTTATTGGAAGATTAAATCATTCCTCCAAGCGCAAAAGCTGGAGTCATTCATTTGGCTTCAGCTTTCTTTTTTAGTTTCGCAATGCATAAGCTTCTTTTCTGGCTGTATAGTTGGTGTTCGGGTGGCTTATAAAGTTCAGCTGTTTTGTAGATTGGGCATGCTTACTGCTGATAGATCATTTACACGGTGGAAGGGGATTTGGTTCAGTAATGGATGTTGGAAGGCCAACCTGAGAAGGGACTGATTTTGTTCTGTTTCTAAGTTCCTGTTTAACAATTAACGTTATTACCCTGGCAAAAAAGCATTCTTAGATTGCTGGTTATGCAATGCAATCACACGTTTATGCAATTTCCGATTAACATTGGAGATATTACATCAGCTGGACGCATGATTGTAAAATTGACGATATTGGTGTTGTTCATTTCCAGGTTGGTGGCAGGAGTTGCTGGTCAATCAGTGATGGAGCTTGAAGCTGGTGATGTCTCGGCGTTCGGAGCGGGGCTGGATCGGGTTGAAGCGCTTCCAGGGGTTGAGGGAAGTATTCAGCAAGCTCTGAATCAAGTGGCGGACGGAGGGCAAATTGTTTTAAAATCGGGAGAATTCCAGGAGCGTTTCATTATAGCAAAGCCAGTCACTATTGTCGGAGATGGAACGGTATTGCTTGCTGAGCCAAATGATGGAAATCCGGGCCCGATTGTTTCAATTCAATCAACTGGAGTAACACTGGAAAATCTGACGGTATCAGGATCACAAGGAGAGGGGGTTCTGGTTTCCGGATTTGATATTTCGAACGTCAGGTTTCGAGGGATTACTGTCAATCTGAACCAGGGTGATGGCATTGTATTTGAGGTTTCAGGAAAGTATGAAGAGATTGAGTTTTTAAATACCAATATCATTCTGAATGAAGGGATGGGGATTGCATTTATTCCTGGATTACCTGGATTGGCTGGACAAAGGGAATTGACAGGATTGCGCTTTGAAGGAAACAGGGATGATCTTGGTGTTGTTGGATTTAATGGTTCCGGTGGTATAACAATACAATTGGATGAGGCGGGCGAGGGAGTCGCAAATGTGATCGGTGACTTCGAATTCAGAAATTTCGTGCTGGAATCCAATGATGGAGGTTCAAATTTATTGGTTCAGGGCCTGACACGGCCGATTACTTTTGAAGGATGCTGGTTTCATGGCGGTCCGATTCGAAGATTTCAATTACCCGGCAATTTCACCACAGTATCTCCATCCAGCTATTTTGGTATTACTTTAATCGGATCGCTCAAGGAGGAATCCATGACCTCGATACCGCCTGTGAGGTTTCTTTCCAACGCTGAAGGACAAAAAAATCTGTTTGATGGGATCTATCGCTTTGGAGTCTTGAACTGGATTGGGTGGAGTGATTTGTCAGCTGTTCGGTTCGGTGGCAGAGATGAGAGTGTTGATCCAGAAATCACTTTTCCAGCAGTCGAAGTGACGGCTTCATTACAAGGGGAAAACCGGGATGATTCTGCTGCTGTTTTGATATTGAGGGGAGTTGGCGGGACTCTTGATTTGACTGGTATTCAACTTGGGATTACCCGGAAGGCTAACCGGGACCTGATGATGGACGGGATTTACTCGGATGAGTTTCCCGAATTGTCAATCCCGTCCAGTGTGGTCGTTGATGCAACTCAATTACTCTTTGAAACATCCTTTGGAGAGGTCATTTCGATCAATGAGATGAGTCTGGATCAGCGCTTCGATCAATCCTCCAGAATGGTAAGCGTTTATAATCCACTAAATAAAAGGAGCGTTGCTACGGGGTTTGTAGAATTAGTTGAAGGTGGAGACGTATTTGTTACTCCGGGTTCTGGAAGAAGTATTCAGGAAACACTCGATCTGGCTCCTGCTGGCTCCAATGTTTTTATTCAACGTGGAGAATATCCCGATGACACCGAGTTATTGATTGGTCGTGGGCAAACTGTGTTTTTTCAGGGAGGATTGAGTCCTGGCGGAGAAGTAAGTGGAGGCGTACGATTACCTGCGCTGAATGCAGAGAATATTGTCGTTGATTCATCAGCTCAGGTGATTGGATTCAATACCCCGACTGACCCTGGGTTGGCGGAGATATCCGGGAGGGTGTTTCTGGATTCCAATCGAAACGGGATCCTGGATGACGCGGATCTTCCCGTTGAAGGGGTGACCGTATATCTGGACCAGAATCGTAATGGGACATTTGATGAAGGAGAAAGCTTTGTAACCGTCGAGGAGGATGGGGCATACAAACTGAGTGATATTAACATTGGGACCCGTGTGTTGAGAGTGAATGTAGCTGCGGGTTACGGCGCAATTCTGCCTGCCGCTGGAAGTTATACTGAATTCCTTAGAGTTGGCAGTCGGTTGACCGGCAGGAACTTTCTGATCAGTGGAGTCGGTGTCGTAGCTGGGACAGTCTGGGAGGATGTGAATGCTGATGGTATTCGAGATACAGCAGAACCAGCCACTGATAATATGGAAGTGATACTGAGTCGACTTGCAGAAGATGGCAGTCCGATTGAGACGTTCAGAACAAGAACAGATGAAGCGGGTACATTCACACTGCGTTCATTATTTCCCGGTCGATACGAGTTCAGAAATCCATTTCCTGCAGGCTGGGTTTTAACTCGAAAACCTGGAGATGAGATCATGCAAATTGAGGTTGGGGGTGAGGTGTTCGACTCTCAGGATTTTGGTGGATTCAAACTCGCGAAGATCAGCGGTAAAATATATGAGGATTTCAATAAGAACGGCAGGCTGGATGACAATGATTCATTATTGGTTGGCGCGACAGTCAGTCTGGACATGGGGAGAGATGAAGGTTTGGATGCGTTTACAGTTACTGATGAATTCGGAGTTTTTGAATTTTCCGGCGTTTCATCATTTCCGTTGGGTGTGCTCACCATACTGCCTGCATTGAAGCCTGGAGCTGAAATACTGGAATCACGCCTCAACTTTGAAATCACCCACTCTGGCCAGATCATTGACAATGCTGTTCTTGGATTTTTCCGACCTGCCACTGTTTCCGGGCAGGTTGTGCTCCGCACTGAGAATACGAATGCTGGAGTTCAGAATGTCGTTGTTTCATTGGTTAATGCAGATACGGACGTTGTGGTTGATTCGATCAGAACAGACTCCGATGGAACATTTGAATTGGTCAGCGCACAAACTGGACCGTATGAGGTTAGAATTAACTCGCTTCCACAGAACACCCGGATGATTTCTGAGCCTGAAAGTTTCAACCTGTTTAGTGGATCGGTCATCATCGGGCAGATCATAGAGCTGGCGCCTAACAGACCTCCAGTCATCCAACAACAAGCATTCAGTGGAATTCAGGAAATGTCGCCGCCAGGAACAGAAGTGGGATCCATTCTCACACAAGACCCGGATGGTGATCCTGTGAAATATGAAATCGTCTCGGGAAACAATGTGGAAACCATCGCCTCCATGGCATGGCGGTTCAGGTTGGAACACGAGAATTTGTTGGACGTCACTTCAACTCGAATATTTAACCATGCGCTTCCAGTCCGGCCAGGGAGACTGCTTCAGGGAGTGCGGTTTGTTGATGGGGTTGAACAATTGGATCTTTACTGGCTCACATTAGATGGAGGTGTATATGAGAATTTATATGATGGATCAGAAGCGCCGGACGAAGACACAATCGTCATTGGG
>JAUIHU010000453.1 GCA_030432175.1 Verrucomicrobiia bacterium
AGATGCAGGACCTGTCGCTAAAAACTGGATTTCCACAGCGGTGGATCAATTGGCAGAGTCAGCCGACGGTGAGAAGAAATCGGAGTTGGTGGAGGTGTTTGGTTCCTTTGCGCTGGATTTGCAACGCGACCGGTTTGGACGAGAGCTGGCGGTGAGTTGGTTGGATCAATTGGAGCCGGCAATCGTCAAAACGATGATCGCCGGCATGGTGTCGGATCCGAGTCCTGCTCTGCGCAAACGGGCGGTTCAGTATTGGATCGACCGAGCAGATCGGGCCAATGAATCCGGAGCTCGCAGTCAGGCTTCACTTCTCTTTCGGCAGGCGTTGACGCATTGTCGGGATATTGAACAAACCTTGTACCTGAAAGATGCTCTGGAAAAGTTTGATGTGAACGTAGACCTGATCCGGCATTTTGGATTTCTCACTGACTGGATGGTTGTCGGACCCTTTCACAACAATGACCGCGCCGGATTCGCTACCGTGTTTCCACCTGAAGAGGCGCTGGATCTGACAGCTGAGTACGACGGCAAAATTGGCGCTACAAAGTGGAAACCTTTCTCGACGGAAGATCCGTTGGGGATGGTGAATTTCAATGAGGCCTATGATTCGCTCAAGGAAGTGACCGGGTACGCTTACACGGAGTTTTATTCTGATTCGGCTCAATCCGTCGAACTCCGACTCGGATGCAAGAACGCCTGGAAGATCTGGTTCAATGGCGAGTATCTTTTTGGACGCGAGGAATACCATCGCAACCGAGAGATTGATCAGTACATTTTCCCGGTGGAATTGAAACCCGGGAAGAACCGGATCCTGGTCAAGATTTGCCAGAATGAACAACGCGAGTCCTGGACGCAGGAGTGGGATTTTCAACTGCGTGTTTGTGATGCAACGGGGACGGCTGTCCTTGCTTCTCAGCCTGCAGAGTTTTGATTTTCTCACGCGAAGACGCAAAGTCGCCAAGATTTACAGAGGTCCTACCTGGAAGAAAATCATTCTGTTTAATTTGTTAGTTCTGTCTCTTGTCCATCTGATTTTTTAAATGCGCTTATTTGATCCTATGAAAAAAATGATCACGTCGTTGAAACGTTCCGGCGCTCTTTTGATTCTGGTCGCCAATTTTTCCATCCTCTCCACTAACTCCCACAGCGCTGAATGGCGGGAGTTTCGAGGTTCGAGTCAGAATGGGATTCTTGAAGTTAAAACCACACCTGCGCCGATCACCAGCGCGGATCAGATCCTGTGGAAAGCGTCATTACCAGGGCGTGGTTTGTCGAGTCCGATTCGAGTGGGTGACGGGGTATTTGTGACGACAGGCGAAGGTTCAAGACAAAACGAACTGGCGGTCTGGAGATTTGACAACGCGACGGGGGATGTGGTCTGGAAGCGGCGCTTCTGGGCAACGGGTCGAACGATGACGCACCCCAAGACAAGTGTCGCGGCATCCACTCCGGCTAGTGACGGGGAACGGATCGTGGCGCTGTTTTCCTGCAATGACCTGATTTGTCTGGACCTGAATGGGAACGTGCAATGGATCCGTGGACTGACTCAGGATTATCCGAATGCCAGCAACAGCCTGGGCATGTCTTCCTCGACGATCTTTGTGGATGGTGTGGTGATTATTCAAATCGAAAACGACTCTCAGTCTCTGGCAATCGGGGTGGACCCGAAGACCGGCAAGAACCTCTGGATCCTTGACCGTCCGAAAGCCGCCAACTGGACTTCGCCAATTCGCGTGCCCAAGCCCGACGGATCCGGACACTGGGTAGCATTGCAATCCAACAAAGGCCTGGACCTCGTAGAGCCAGCGACCGGGAGCCTACGCTGGCAATACAAAGACGGCGCATCTGGTATCCCTTCCAGCATTTGGAATGAAGGGGCGATTTACGCTCCCTCTTACGGAATCACAGCCATCCAAATCCCGGAAGACGCATCTAAAACTGATTTGGAAATCGCCTGGAACGCCTCCCGTCTGCAACCGGCAACGGCCAGTCCATTGATCGTCGGCGATCATATTTTTACACTAAACAACGCCGGCGTATTAAGCTGTGGGGAAGTCGAATCCGGAGACCGCCTCTGGCAACTCCGCCTCAAAGGGCCTTTCAGCGGATCTCCCGTCGCAGCGGGTTCCATTGGCTACTTCGCCAATGAAAGCGGTCTCGTTCAATCCGTGCAATTCAACGGA
Organism: Verrucomicrobiia bacterium; assembly: GCA_030432175.1. Classification (GTDB taxonomy): domain Bacteria; phylum Verrucomicrobiota; class Verrucomicrobiia; order Limisphaerales; family JAUIHU01; genus JAUIHU01. The sequence continues at coordinate 2,184 of JAUIHU010000453.1, forward strand.
GACGAAGAAGCCACCATTGTTGGAACGCTCGATTTGGAAGAAACCATTTTGTGCACCCCGGCGCTCAGCGAGGATGCACTTTATCTGAGAAGCGATTCCACTCTTTGGAAAATTGGAATTGGAAACCGGTAAGATGAAGAGGGTGTGATTTAAAGAGGGTGGATGTACTATTTATCTTGCATAAAGTACGCAAAAGCGTACGCGTTAGAAATGAAAACGATTTCTGTGACAGCGGCAAGATCCGATCTGTATGGGTTAATTGATTCGACCAACGAATCGCATGAGCCAATTCAAATTACAGGCAAGAGGGGAAATGCGGTCTTAGTTTCGGAGGAAGATTGGAGGTCCATTCAGGAGACTCTCCATTTGCTGAGCATTCCAGGAATGAGAGAGTCCCTGAAAGAAGGAATGGAAGAATCTTTAGAAAATTGCAGCAAGGAGATAGATCTTTGAACTTTGAGATCGTTTTTACCAGCCAGGCCAGAAAAGATGCGAAGAAGATCAAGGGGACAAAGCTCGGGAAGAAAGTAAAGGAGTTGCTGTCGGTGATAGCAGATGATCCATACCGGAACCCTCCACCATTTGAAATGCTGGTTGGTGATTTGAGTGGTTTGATTTCGAGAAGAATCAACATCCAACACCGATTGGTTTATCAAGTTTACCCGGATGAAAAGACCATTAAGGTTTTAAGGATGTGGACTCATTACGATTGAAGCGCCCAGTAAAATTGTACTACGGCTCTTTGACTATCTCTTAAACCTTTCTCTTCACCCCAAAACGAGTCAGCGCTACCGGCATTCCCACCAGCGCCAGCGTTCCCAACGCCAACGCCGCCAAGGCCCATTCCCGTTGTCCATATTCCATCTCTTCTTTCAAAGGAAGACTCTCTGAAAGCGATTTCAATGTTTCCGTCGGCAGGTGCGCAAAGTTCCCATCATGATAAACACCGCCGAGTCGTCGCGCTATCTGGCGTAAGGTGGATTGGTCCTGCCGGGAGAGGCGTCCGTCGATGTACGTTCCGGTTCGCACATTGCCAACTCCAACGACCAGGACTTGACCGATGGAAGGGGGCAGGGTCGGCATTCCGGTTTTCGGTACGGTGTCTCCATCGCTGACGATGGCCAGTGTCGCGCTGTCTTTGTCCCATTCTCTCGCGAGGTCCGCTGCTTCCTGGATCCCGGCAAAGAGTTGGGTTTGTCCGGATTCAAAGGCCTGATCCATCGGTAGGTCATTTAGAATATTTCGGATCACATCCGCATCCCGTGTATCCACCACAACGCGCTTGGCTCCGTTGTAAACCGCGATCAAACTCATGCGGATCTGGTCCAGCGCCACACGGCTCAGCGCCGATTCCAACAAAGCGCCTGCACGTTGTGCTCGGGTCTTGTCACTCTTCAACCCGGCGTCTTTCAACTGCATGCTGGGGGAGACATCCAACGCAATAACCAATCGATGAAACTCATGATCCTCCCGTTCTCTCGGCGTAAATACTTTGGGCTTCAATCCAACCAGGGTCACCCATCCCCAGACCAGCGTCGTCAGCGCCAGGCAACGGATCCACGGCGCCAGGCGAGTCCAGGATCGCGCTTTCCCCGTTGGCCCAAACGCCAGATAAGACAAATGTCGAACCCGACGTACATGCAACCATTCCGCCAACAGCGCCGATGCTAAAACAATCGCTGCAGCTTTCTCCGGAAGATGGTCCTGATTTAAAACGTCCCACATATTTATTTGGTTGAATCCATTCCAGCGCTTACCAGGGAGTGTACCGGATCCCAAACATGCAAATCGAATGCAACCCTGCCAGAGCCAGAGCGCTCCAGGCAAAAGGATCAAAATAATCCATCGACTCCGGCTGAGATTGTTCGAGCTTCGCCTCTTCCATTGAATCAATCCGGGAAAAGACACTCTCCAGCGCCGCTGGATCCTCCGCTGCAAAGACTTCCCCGCCAGTAATGCTGGCCAGCGTGTACATATTGGCCGGAGTCGCTGTGTCAGCAACATGGATCGTGTAAACTACAATCTTGTCCTGACTCAGTTCATAGGCAATCTCCTGCGCCTGCCCACCATACAAATCCCCACTCATCCCGTCTGAAACCAGAATGATCATCCGGTCTCCTTCCTGTCGACGTGTCAGAACCTCGCGGCAGGATCTCAATGCTTTTCCGATCTGCGTGCCGCCATACCAGGGTGGAAGATTTTCGGGACGCAGGAACGGCGTGGCCAGACGAATTGCAGAGGTATCTTTGGTGAGAGGTGTCCAGTGCAACACCT
>JAUIHU010000454.1 GCA_030432175.1 Verrucomicrobiia bacterium
AGAGTGTTGAAGAAAGTTATGGTAATCGGATAAACGGAACCTGGTTCGAGGAATTCTGGAGCTACGCTGTGAGAGACATGCGTTTGAGTGAGAGTTTGAGGGAAGTCCCCGATGTCAAACTCATTGAATTCCTGAGTGAGAATTGGATCTGTGATGGTTTGACCATCAAACTCCAGAGTGACGGATTGGTTGGTGTCAAATCCAACACCTTCAATTTCGGTGAATGCAACACTGAAAGAAATCGGTGAGACCTCAATAGCAGTCACCAGCGGAGGACGACCGACGCTGATATTATCAACAGCCCACCACCAGTCATTACCTGCCTGGAACATACCAAAGTTGAGTTTGGCTTCTTGAACACCAGCAGGATTGTTGAGAGGATACCACAACAGTTCGTTGGTGGAGCTGTCGTCTTTGGCAATAGCGTTTGGACGGGTGGAGATCAGCGGATCCTCAGCGCTGGAAAGCCAGGTAAAGATGTTTTGAGGCTCTTGATTATCGTAAATGACTTCCAGCAATCCGGACTGACGGTAGTTGCTGTCGAACTCAGGACGCCAGCTGGAGGAGAAGGCAACGTAGAGACTGTTAGCGTCAGCTCCTGAAATGTCAAAGCTACTGGTAGTCATGTATGTTTCGTACCAATTGTTGTCAGCAGAGGGGGCGTGAGCCAAGTCATCCCACTCATCAGGATCGGCCACAAGGACTGTGCCGACACCCAGTTCGAACTCCGAACGACGCTGGTCACCAGCAGTATTGGTCCACCAGACGCGATCAGCAAATGACCAACCAGCCCATTCGGTCACACCATCAGTGGCGTCATCTCCAACACCAGGAATCCCGCTGTCATCTCCGACATAGCCTTCAGGACCTTGTTTCACCCAAACTTGTTCTGCGTCCAGGCCTTCGTTCACGTTCGGTCCCAGCTCCAGGGATTCGAAGTTCTCGAAGTAGAAAGTTTGTCCCAAACTCATGAAAGACCCACTGAGAAATGTCGCTAAAAATAAGCCATTTCTCAGAGATCCAAAACATGACTGGAACGAGTTTTCATTCGCTTCGTTTCTCATCATATTAATATTACTTGGATTTATGTATCGAACCTAATTCTTGGTTTTGGTTCGTCGTATATTGTTCTAGATGAGAAGATTACCCTGGATCAATGAAGGACCGATCTGTCGCCAAATAATTACCTGAACGAAATGTAAATGTTTACGAATTGTTTAATAATAAGATTAGTTGGCGCTTTTAAGAGTTATGTAAATTATGAGTGATAAAATAGTAATCAAGTTGAGCAGAAAAGGATTACTCAACGGTGATTGCTCGATACCATTTAGAAGATGACTGGGTTGAGCTCATTGGAATCAATGCAATTCCATCGAAGTCAGTTAGAACAGCTTGATGAAAAATCCAGTTTTTTCCATCTTCAGTTGATTCAACGGCATAAAGAGTACTGGAACTTCCCGTTATTCTAATTTGACGATTTCCTTCAAGCCACTGAAGATGAGCCGGAACCAAATCTTCATTTGTTTGTAAAAAGCGCAAGGCTCCATTGAGATTGAGTCTTCCACCGCTAACTGTTTTCTCTTCCAGGGCAGGCAGGGAATCCACACTCTGTAAAATCGCCTCAATCCATTTCTCGTATCCAGCATCGGGATACTTCTGAATCAATGCCGCGACAGATCCTGAAACCAATGCCGCTGCCATGGAAGATCCGCTAATCTCATGGTAATCCGCATCATTTCGGAAGTACGTGGAATAAATGGATGCTCCCGGCGCTCCCAGGTCGACCGAGAGATTTCCATAATTTGAGAAAGAGACAAGTGTATCGCGCTCAGTAGTTGCGCATACCGAGATGATATTGGAGAAAGTATAGCTGGCTGGGAAATTCGGGGTCTCTTCTATGTCCTGGGATGAGTTTCCGGCAGCTGTAACGAATACGATACCGTTGTCTCTGGTGCGACGAATAGCCCGCTCAAGAAAGAATGACTGGCCGACATTTCCCCAGCTGGCATTGATGATCTGTGCGCTTTTGTTAATGGCATAGTCAATACATTGAATGGCGTCCGAAACTGACCCTGATCCATTGGAAGCCATGAACTTCAGTGGCATGATTTGCCCCTTCCAGATGACTCCAACGGTACCTTTTGCATTATTTCCTTTGGCCGCGATAATACCGGCGAGGTGTGTGCCATGCCCATGATCATCAACCGGATTGCCGTCGTTATTGATGGCATTGATTCCGTGGAAATCGTCGATATACCCGTTCTGATCATCATCAAGTTGATTTCCTGGAATTTCTCCAGGATTGTTCCAAAAATTGTCTTTGAGATCTTCGTGCGTCAGTCGAGCGCCAGTATCAATGACGGCAATGATCACATCCGAGGCTGAATCCTGAATATCCCAGGCTTCGCGTGCGTCGATATCTGCGTCTGTGACCCCTCCGTTTTGCCCTACATTATTAAACCACCATGTGGTTCGATCGAAATAAGCCGGATCATTTGGATCTTTTAGAACACTTAGTAAATAATCCGGTTCCACATGTTTGGCGCCAGCGCTGACTGCCAGTTTTGCCAGGCTATTCAAATCTATTTCTGATCCTGTTTGGTGTGGCTGAACTTCAATGATCCAATCTGAAGAAAGAGAGCTGACTGGTCGAACATGCAGAAGAGCTGGACTCAGCGCTGATAGTTCAGAATGGAAAGATGCGTCGTCAAATGTCGCCAGAATTCTGTTTGGGACGTGAGGGTGTTTCAGGTCAAGTATTGGAGGACCGGGTTCCTGGCAAAGCGCAGGGTTGACAGAAAAATGAGCTACCACGCAATAAATCAAGGCGAGGCGTGCTGTTGTTTTTTTGAGTGATGCCGTCATTTTTACGGGAAGTCTTAGGATGAGTGTGTCAGAAATCGAAGCTCCAATCAATCTGGCAAATGCCCATTTTCAGCTATACATCAGTCCAATATGGAGCTGATTTTGGTAAAAAGTGAATAGCCTCCTGTTTTGTCGCATTAATTCCGTGCAATTTGAGTTAAAGTATGTTTTGTTAATCGCTTATGTATGGGCGAGTCGACACCAGGAACCCTCGTGCAGTCGAAAGGGTAGCGCAAGAGGTGTACTCCGAACTTTATCCTAATGGTTCGGAGTGTTTTGTTCATGATCTGTTCGCAAAAGTAGAGGCTTGCTTTCAGGGAGAACATCCGGAGTTTCAGGGGATTGATGTTCTGTATCATGATCTAGAACACACGTTACAGGGTGTGCTTTGTATGACCCGTTTGATTCGAGGCAGGGAACTTTCTGGTCAGATTCCAAAAATTCAGCAGCGCACATTTGAACTCGGGCTGGCTGCGATTCTTCTCCATGACACTGGTTATCTCAAAGTGAGAGGAGACGATGAAGGAACAGGCGCTAAATATACAATGGTTCATGTAAGTCGAAGCGCTGATTTTGCGAGAAAATTTTTGCTGGAGAACAATCTGGCGGATTTGGATGAAGTCCTGCGAGTTCAATGTATGATCAGATGCACAGGGGTGAATGTCAGCTTGAAAGATATCCCGTTTGAGAGTGAAGAAGATCAGATCACCGGATTTGCTCTTGGAACGGCAGATCTTTTGGGGCAGATGGCAGCTGATGATTATGTTCAAAAGCTGCCAATTTTGTTCAAGGAATTTGAGGAAGCAGCTGAATTTAACAGGCGTAATGATCAATCAAATTCAGCAAATGCTGCTGTTATGTTCAAAACCCCTGAGGAACTGATCTCAAAAACCCCAGGTTTCTGGACTTTTTATGTGAAGGAGAAAATCGAGAAAGAATTCAAAGGGTTATATCATTTTCTTCGCGACCCGTATCCAAATGGTCCCAACCACTATGTGGAGACTATTGAAAAAAACCTCTCCCAAATTCCCGAGAACGCTCAAGCTGAATAGCAAAAGCTTCGGGATCAACTTGTTTTTCCGATCCCTGGGTTACATAAATGAAGTCATGTATGTTATGTCTTGATTACTTTGTTACTTGTATCGGCTTCACTACTCTTTTCTGTGTTCTGTTCGCTTTCCGTTTCATCTGAACTGTTTGTTGGCTCCTTATCTGAGCCGGTATTGTCCAAATTCTCAGAATCTGTCTCCGATTCTGGCAACCTCCATGCTCGCACCCAGTTTCTGATGGACTCCGATTCATCCTGTTGAAGTTGGTTTAAATAGGGTGTGACCGCACGATCAATGGTTCTCTTCAATTCATTAGCCGGTAATTGAACCCATGGTGTCCATCCTTTCTGGCCGGTGATTGGATCTCTTTCCAGCGCCTGCCCCCATTTGGACAAGATGGTCAATGCTTCCAGGCGAAGGTTTTCGGCTGCATTGGGGTTGGCCGCAAAGAACGCCAATGCTCGGGCGCGGATCGGATCTCCCAGTCGGTGATGAGCCCAAAGTGTCCGATAAGCAAGCTGAAGAATCCATAGGTGT
>JAUIHU010000455.1 GCA_030432175.1 Verrucomicrobiia bacterium
CCCGTCTCTCCGGAAGATCTTTGCGCACCAGTTCACCTGACTTCAAATTAAAGGCGCGTTGGTCCGAGTAAAAAACGTCTCCTATAATCACCGGATGTTGTAAGTGCCCACTGTGATGTCCTTTGTCTTCTTTGTGAGCGTCTTGCCAAAGCAGGGATCCTGTCTGGTTCAGAATATCGGTTTCAGTCGCTACGGTGGATTGGGTTCTCGACGCGTCAAATGCGTATGTATGGAATACCTTGTCCTTGTTGGTCCCAGTCACTACCAGAGCGCCATCGCTGTATGTCATGTATGTCATGAATTGAAGCTCGCTGAAATCATGTTCCTTCTCCCAGAGTGAGGCTCCGGATGACAGATCTAATGCAGTGACTTGCTGGGAACCAAGCTGACTGACAGGGATCCGCCCAAAAGGCAATTTCCTGGCTTCCTGGTCCAGACTCTCAATCATGTATAGGGTTCCGTCACCTATAGTGATCGTGGAGTTAAGGATCACCCCGTTTTCGTAAACCCAACGCTTTTCTCCAGTATGACGGTCCAGGGCGAATAAAAACTGACTGGTAACTCGACTGGTTTCATTAGGATTAATGTCTTCGTACCACTCCCCGTCGTCTCCGGTATAGGCAGATCCGCGTTTGACTGCGCTGCCGATCAGAAGATCCCCAACGACTCCCAGGTATCCCCAGTCGTAGTCTGATTGAATTCCGATTTGCGGAATGGAAAATCGAGCTACTTTCTCGCCTGTCTGACCATCCACGGCTCCGCAGTAGGAGTCCTGCAAAAAGTAAAGCCAGTCATTGGCTGCTGCGATGTTACTGCAATCTCGTGGCAGATTGGCTCGGCGCACTTCCGGACAGATAAAGTTCCAGAGAATCGTCCCATTGTATGCGTCCATGCCGATAAGAATTCGATCCCCTTGAACATACATCCGTCCGTTGGCTGAAAGTGGAGCTGGGTTTCTTGGTCCTCTATCCGGCATTGGGCGTGGTCCTGGATCTCCCCACCAAAGGACATTCATTTCCCCTTGGACGATTTCGTCCTGACTGCATGATGAATTGTCAGTCGCTCCATATTGGTGAGTCCAGTCGCCCGCTCCTGCCAGAGGATCACGATAGACCCATAGACCGCCACCGGCCGGAGCCATCCAGCGAACCCCGTTGGCTGATCCAGACTCGGCCCATGCGGTCCATTCCGAAGAGCCTGGGTTTGTAGCAGACGCCAAAGTGGTCGAATCATTCAATTCGTCCAATGATCCTAACCATGCAACACCGCCGCAAGGTCTGAGCACACGATAAATTTCATTTGCAGGCCAATCAGGAAGGTTTCCAGTTATCAGTGAATTTTCAGACAGAATCCAATTTGCCATGTAAGGACCAAAAGGCAGGGACTCGTTTTCCAAACCACCCAGCACACTGACACGAATTCCATAAACGCCTGCATCACTGAGCATTTCTCTGATCTGACGACGTAAGGCAGGATCATTCTCGACCACCACGATCTGCATTTCAGTTTGCAAAGCCAATTCCAGAGCCAGCTTTCCGTCAGTAGCGCCTAGCACCAGACAGTACCCCTCATTAAATCCCGTTCGGTCCCGCATTTCATCAATCAATTTTGAATACCGACCGGAAATGTTCGGAGCTGACCGATTAATTGATTCTGGCAGTCGGGGTAGGCGGTAATCAAAAGATGAATCGAATAAGTACTGTATTGAAACAGTGGGTTTACCATTCAGAAAAGGACCTAAAATACGGAAGCTGTACTCCAGGTTCGGCTGAACCTCGTGGATGATAAATCGATGGCTCTTCTTAGCATTGTCATCGGTTGGCGCAGCTGCCAGGACGACTTCCGGTTCGTTTGGCGCTTTCCAGGAAATGCGAGTTTGCATTGGAGTCTCCACTTCCCAGGTGACTTCCACAGAATCTGGTCCCACCCATTCGAGGAAAGGTCCCCAGACCACATCAAAAAACTCCGGCTCAATTTCTATTTGCGGGTGATTGGGTTCGGTGAGTTGAAAGCGATGATTGATTTCCTCAGGATTCAGAGCGCGTTCGTAAACGATGATTTCTGACATGGACCCAGCAAATCGGCGATATTCATCGGAATCATGGAATGCGCCGATCTCAAAGAAACCGCCTTCAGGATAGCGAATCGCGCCCGAAACGTTGTTATGAATCGCCACGCGTTCGCCATTTACGAACACGGCCAGAGTGGCCTGATCCGAATCATAGACTCCGACCACATGCGCCCACAATCCACCTCGGGCCGGGGACTGGCTCTGAGCGCGCCACAATGATTGACTTTCTTCAGTCGCCAGAGAAAAACTCCACTTACCTTCCGTGGCTCCAAGAAACCAGCCGGATCCCACGGACTCAAAAGGCTGATCCTCCACCCATCCGATGAGCGCAAACTTGCTTTGACCTGGATCCGGTTTCGCCCAGGCTTCGATAGTGAGGCTTTTTGAAGGGAAAGCAGAAGCATTCGGGTTTTCGGATAAAAGCGCCTGTGATTGTTGGCCGTCAAATTCCAGGTGGGGAGGGATTGGATCATCCACAAAAGCCAGTCCAGCTCCGGGCACAAAAGAAGGGCCGCCAGTGACTGGCTTAAGTTTTTGACCCTGGACACGATCGGATCGAAGTTTCCAATGAGAAACAACTCCATATGGAAGCTGCTGGGCGAAAGTTGTTGTAGCCAGCAAACAACCGAAAACAAAGGCTCCGACTTTGACCGGCATTTGAAAATCAAATTTCATTTCCTTAACCCATTAAAACGAGTCGTATGTTAAGTAAAGGTTGAAGGCTCAAAAATTTGGCGCTTATATGCTGTTGCTACGGATGACACAGCTCCTTAACAATCGAGCAGCGCTGAACAGAAACAACAGGAATGATCTGAATATTACAAGACCAGTCCAATCCGTCCCCGGGAGGATTTAAAATTCTGCTTGATTCAGGCGTCTGAAAAAGGGCAAGTGTCTCGTGAGCCGACACGAATGAATAAATTAATAGCCGGGGAGCTGTCAGGTGAACGATCCGGAAGATCGTTTTAAAGCTCATCAGGATTCTATTCAAATCATCCCGGAACAGAATCCTTGGTTTACGGAAACAAGAGTCGCCTGAACTAACAAATCAGGCTGGAAGATAAAGCAGGTCCGAGATTCGGCCAATTAAAGGACATAGAAGTCGAATTACATGGGAAATTTCTCCAATAGAAAACGGCGAAAAAGCAGCCATGGAACTCCTAACTCAGGGAGCCGCTCCAATACCAGATTAGAAATCGATCAGAGAAAATCCAAAGTTCTCCGAAATTTGGATAATGGTGATTTGACCGAAGCCTGGGATGAACTGGTTGATTGGGATACAGAATCAAAAACCTCGCCCAAACCGTCTCTCTGGGAGACTGTTGGCGCCGCGAACATGAGGCGTTTGTTGCTGGAAGGGAGAATCTTCCGAGCTCAAGCTATCCTGGACGAATTATCAGACGTTCCGCAGATTTCAAAAAGATTCATCCAATCCTGGGATAAATGCATCCAGAGACTGAAGCGCGACTGGGACGAAATATTTCAGAATTCCATTTCCAAAGCAATTGATCTTGAGATTGCTGGCCCCACCAAGGATCTCGAGGAATTAGCCTTGCTGGACCAGATTTTTATCAGTTTCAGTTATCTGGAAGACCCGGAAGATTCTATTCGTCTGGCTGATGAGATGCGCGCCGAATCCAGGCGGGCTTTCACCGAAGCTCAGTACCAGCAAATCGATCAATGGCTTGATGAGATGTACTATTTGTGGACAGCTTTGGATCACCTGGGCGCAGAGGATGGAGCCAAAGAAGTATCAGCCTGCTTAAAAAAAGTTCCTTTAAAATCAACGTTTATCCATTGGAAAACCTGGATTCAGGCCTGGAAAGCGTTGTTGGATAAAAAGCCGAATGACCTGAAAAAGAAAATCGAGAAAGCTCCTGAAGGATCGCTCGTAGCGAAATTAGGATCTGGGTTGTTCAATTTGGTTGAATCCAGCTCTTCCGAGGATGGATCCATCACAGAAGAAGGATTGGAACTTATTGGCAGAATGATTCAATTTCCTTTGATTTCAAAAACTCTGAAATCTGGTGAAGAGCAATGGGGAAGGGGGCAAATTCTTGAGAGTTATCAAGAAATGCAGAACGGTCCTGTGGCATTTCCTTCGTCCAAACCGGATATTTCGGGAGAGATCTCGGACCTCTATTTCCATCGAGCCTTTCATGCGCATGGAGATGAATGGAAAAAATCCATCGAATTTTTAGAAACGCTCGAGAAGCGGCCGTTTGGATCGCCGGCTGAGAAGGAGCGCACATTGAAGTCATTGGCTTTGGCGTTGAGTGAAGAAATACCAGCCTTTCATTTAAAAATCTGTTGGGAAGAATTTCTTAAGTCCAGGCAAACCGGAGTCTCCATGCCCGAAGAGTGGTCTGCGGC
>JAUIHU010000456.1 GCA_030432175.1 Verrucomicrobiia bacterium
TGTCATCCCGAATCCGTCATAGAGCGTCGAGTAAAGATCGGCCGTTCCGTCCAGGTCGAGATCCAGAATCCGCGTCATTTCCGGGCGCTGCACTACCACCACTTCGGAATCACTCACAGCCACCAACCCCAAAGGCTCCTTCAATCCTTCCGCAAACATCCGCCACTCTTTTGTTTCCGGATTGTAGGTGTAAATCTCACCCCGGTGAAAGCATACAGCCAGTCGACCGTCCGGCATGAAATCCATTCCACCTACTTGTGGATCGAGTCCAGCGGGTGTTGGGATTTCCTCCAGAGTGTAGTAATCAGTCCAAACCTCTTCCGCATTGGCCGAACCGATTGTCAAAGCTCCCAACGCCAAAGCGCCTGAGAGCCATTTATTCATTTGCAATAAATCTTTTTTCAAAATCATGGTAATTGAGAAGTTGAATTATTCGTCAAACGGTCCAACTGCAAATTCCTGTTGTGGTGTCTTGATGGTGATGTGGAAGAAACGGGCCTCAGCGGCGTTCCATTTCCATCCGCCTCCATCCACTGCCGAGCCTCGGTTGGATTCGATCTTGTAGCCGGCCAGAAGATTTTCTGATTCCCGACCTTCAGGTTTCCAAACTAAAGATTCGCCCACCCCATCTGTCTCAAAGATCAATCGAATCCCACCGTCATTCGGTAGAGGTTGAATCCATTCACGAAAGCGAACTCCGTCCAATTCATAATGAAACTCCGGAGAACCGTTTCTCAGTCGGTATCCGAGAAATTTACTGGACTCCGCCAATTGTCCATTGATGTGAAATGGAGAAACATCGGAAGTTTCGAACTCACGTTCTCCCAGGATCCGCGAAAGGCCATTCCCATTCCCTTTCCAAACCGGCCAAGCGTCGATGAAATCTCCTTGCCAGAAATAGCGCAGACTGCAGGATCCAGCGTCCCAGCAATATGAAATTGATCCGGGCAGAGCCACTGCCACCGAGGCTGGACCAGCATCGGGCATGAACACACGCTGCACTCTGGGGCGGGCTGGTTTTTCAATGGAAGTCACCGTTTCCTCCGAAACTTCGATGTCCGACATTTCCATTCCTTCTGTTGTGGACAGAATGTAGTCAGCAATGGACTTCAAATTATCGGCGCCAACGTAATTCATTGGCGGCATTTGGATGGTGTCCGGACGTTTCTTGCCAGGGTTCATCGCCCAATCCACAATTCCCTGAGGATTGTCTTTGTGAATGGCGGCAATCTCAATCAGCGATGGGCCCACCTGTTTCTGTTTCAAAAGGTGGCACGCAGCGCAATAGGTATTGAACAAAACAGCGCCGTTGGCATTGGCTGTCAGTTCCTGACTTTGTCCTGCAACGACCTGCCAGGACAAAGCCACGAGGAGAAGGCCCTGACGAACCCAATTGCGCCCTTCCTTCCCTGATACTTTGGTTCTCAATTCAGTTGGTGACATGGCAACAAACTGAACGAGAAGAGGCTTTGTTTCAAGTGGGAAGCGCTGCCTAATCAGATCCAGCGTTCTTTTGATGCGGCAGCGTCGTCTCATATCTCACCCCGTCCGGAACTGGCACAGCGACCGGGATTTGAACTCCTTCACTCCCCTCAGTGACGCGAGAGGAATCCACTGCAATGAAAGCGGTGTATGAGGAAAGTAAACCATATTCGAGAGCCGTGGACTCTATATCGGTTTCCATTTGATGAATGGCGTTCCAGGATCGAGCGCTCAGCATGGATTGACTGAGGGAGCTGATCTTTTCCCTGGCCCACAGCGGTCTAAGATAAGATCCACTGGCTACCACTTTTGGCCAGGGAATTTCCTCGCGGTAGGGTTCAGTTCCGTGTTTTCCGGTAAGGATGATTTGCTTTGGAGTTGAACCGTCAATTTTGGCAAGCAAATGCACTGGACGTCCGGTAAACACGTCAGGGATTTGCTCTGGAAATGAGGCTACTTGAGTCGTTTCGACGCCCCAATCAATTCGCACATCAGTCAGCGCCGGACGTCGGATCCGATTCATGAACTGTTCCATGACAACTTCAGGATTATCATTGTAACTTAAAAAAGCAGCGGCGCCTCGTCCTGCAGAAGCCAGTTGATTTAATAAAAATCGATTGGTCGAACTCCCTACACCCAAACTGAAAATCCGAGAGGCTCCAATACTTCTATAAACTTCTCTCAGGATATCCGCTTCATTGCCAATGTAGCCATCGGTCATGAAACAGACAAATCGAAGCCGATTGTCATCATGAGGGAAATGCAGCGCTTTGCGGATACCTTCCAGCATGATCGTTCCTCCGGAGCCATTGAGTTCGCTGAGATACTTTAAGGCAAGATCGATATTCGCTTCATTCGCTGGTAGGGGAGCTTCTCCTAATTGCGACGCATTGTTGGAGAACTGAATCAGCTGAAATGTATCCTGAGGAGTCAACTTGTTTAGAGCTAGAGCAATGGCCGACTTGGCTTGCTCCAAAGGACGTCCCGACATGCTCCCCGAACAATCCAGCACGAACACCATTTCAAGCGGAACTTCTGGATGAGTTAACGCTGATTCCGGAGGGTAAATCGACAACGCCGCAAAGTGTGATTCATCTACCTGACTGACGACCAGACCTGAGGTTGTTGTTTCTGCTTCAGTCTTTAGACGCAACACAAAGTCACGATCCATTAACTCATCCTGGTTTCCCAGTGAGATAACGACAGATCCCTCAGAGTTTTGCTTTCGCAAGATACGATGATTTAAAGATTCTATTGTGGCCCAGGGAACCGAAGGCTGTAAGGTCAGCGTGAAATCCAGACCAGCTCCATTGTTCTCGTCTGGCTTTAAGTAGGAGGCTTTAGTCGTTTGTCCTGTTACGCCAGCCTGCGAGTTGTGATTGCGATTCCCGATTCCGTTTACTGTATCGGGAGGATTAAATCGGGGTCCAACGACCATTGGAAAAATGAATTCTTTGGCGCCATCACGATTGCGGAGTGTGTGGTAATATTGAATCTCTACATCAATGGCTTTGCCAGGTTCGATGTTGGCTACGCGCTGGGTAAATATATTAGGACGCTCCTGTGTCATCATTGAAGCGACAAAGCCCTGACGCCGGGCTTCGTGGTAAATCTCCTCAGCTTCTTCACGCTTACGAATAATGCCTCGAATGGTGCGGTCTTCTACCACCATCAGAAACTCATTGATCGCTGCATTGGATGGCAATGGGAAAACATAGATCGCTTCAATCTTGGTATCGTATGGATTTTGGTAGGATTGGCTGACTTTCACCGAAGCATATATGTCGAGAACTGCAGCCCTGACGCTGGTTTTCTTCAACGGCATGGCAACCATTTTTTCGACAGAGGTGGGATGGAGCGGATCTATAACCAGCAGCGAACCTTTCGATCGCATGGAGTCTAAAGAATCTGAATCTGTACCTGCTCCCGTAGAGGTGGACTCTGAGCTATCCGCAATGATCCAGAGTTCATCTGTCGGCGACTCCTGCAATCGCTGTAATGTGCGACTTAGCGATTCAGCTGCCCGTTGACGATTCCCTCTCGAAGAAGTGTTCGATGGCGCAACAAGGTTTTTAGTAATCTCCTGAGGTTGGCTTGCTTGTTGAAGCGCTTCAGCGTTCATGGAATTAGAGCTTGAGGGAAGTCCGGATCGGTTGGGATTCGCTGCAGAATCAGTATCGCCCGCCCACGAATCCACATCGACTGCAGTCCCGTAAGCTGCATTTGAATTTTTTGAATAACCTCCCTGCCCCGGACTGCTTGCCGAGTGGCAACCTTGAAATAAAGTAGCGCTCACCAGTGTTGTCAGAACGCAAGCTAAATTGGAAAATGAAATTCGATTAAAATGTAATTTATTCATTGCGTTTGTCTTTTTAAAGTGGGTTTGAATTTTTTAAATCAATTACCGTTCTGTTTAATTTCCAAAATGTCTGAGCGGCCAGCTTGAGTGAGTCGCAGTTGCGTTTGGGTGGATAACCTGGCTCCTGAAGCGTCGAGCAGGACTGATCTTTTGACGGTGATTGAATCCAATGATTTGAGCTGTATGGGACCCACCCAATGCATTCGGACGAGGCGTTTGAATGCTGAATCTTTTGTTTTTTCTGGTTTATTACGGCCGCTGTTGAGTTGTTGATTTTCATTTTTTATCGAGGCCAGTATCACGCGGTTACTGTGGATCGCTTTTGGATCGTAATGAGGAGGGTTGGTGAAACCGAGTATTTCACCGCCTTCGATTCCAACGAGCTTGAAAGAGTCAGCCTCATTTCCTAACTGAAGTTCCAGCTGATATGCCGCCAACTGGTTTTCATTTTCAACTGGTAGCAGTATGTCGATCGCAAAAAAATTTAAACCCCTCAGAGGTTCTTCAGAGATGGCGTTCATGATCGAAGCCACCATCCATATGATTAATGTCACAATCCGCATAATATCTAATAAGTCGATCGCGCTTTCA
>JAUIHU010000457.1 GCA_030432175.1 Verrucomicrobiia bacterium
GCGTTCACGTTCTCCAGAGGCGCTTGTCAGTAAATTAAGTTAGCGCTTATGGCCGTTGGCTCTGGGGCTCAGCATTCCGGGACGTCACCCTCTTTTAATCACACCCGTGAAGGGATGCTGGCTCCACTCGCCGAGCTGGGGCTCAGCGTTCCCAGGGAGCCACCCGACTTTAATCACACCCTCATAAAGGTTAGAAACGATGTTAATTATTGTCTCGTGAAACTTATATCAAAATGATTTTAAAATCGGATAACGTAGAGACTACTCAAGACCGTAGCGCGGAGCGCGAAGGGAATTAAGTATGTCGTCTGGATCTACCTGCATTTTTCTATTTACCTTTGAATAGGCTGTCGGTTGATGATTCTGGGATAATGTCAAATTGATAGAGTAAGCTAGATAATACTAGGAAGACACCAATAACCAGTATGATGATTCTCAGTATTTTGTTTTTTTGAACTGCTTGCCATTTGATTACTCCAGTTGCCAAGAGTATCGCGATGGTTCCTGCGATGATTTTTCGAATAGCTACGGGATCGATATCCATTTTTAATTATATTTTGTAGATCAGTATTTTAAGCGAAAAATATTTTTGAATTGCTTTGTTTTCAGAGCATTCAAAATCTTCTGGACAGTTATTCACGGTATAAACAAGGAAAGGGCTTCGCCTCTGAGCTGGCGCGCTTTCTCCGAAATTCACGCCAGCTCAGGAGGCGTCCTGGCTGTTCCTGACGTTCACCGGTTATTTTGAAATCATTCCGCAGTTTCATAATTCTGTCTCGCTTCCGAAGTCCGGAGTTACCCACAGCCATGGGGGGACGCTCCGACGAGCTGGTGGGGCTCATTCTCGCGTCTGTCCCATGTCTATGGATAACTCCTTGTCCGCTGTTCAAATAGTCAATGGTCTAAAGGTTATCACTCTTCAAAGCGTCACTGGAAATCTTGAATCATTCCTGGCAGCCGTCACCGATCCTTGAAATAAACACCGGCTCAGCCTGATTTGTGCAAATATCTCCATCCCAGTCCCAGCCGTTTGACAGTTTCAGAATGGTTGCCGTCCCAATTGGAGCGGTTGGATATCGAATTACCTCTTCCCCTTGAATCTCGATCAACTTTGAATCGACCGGAAACGTCGAAGTCCATCTAATTAATCCTGGAATCCCCGGGCGGTGGAATTCTTGAAAGACGAGAACTTCTTTAATTTCTTATTTTGCATTATGCCTGATCAATGCCGACGAGTGCAAGTGAATCCCGTAAACGAATATGCCTCCATCTTTGAGCAACTGCTCAGCTATCAGTTCTTGCGCATCCATATCAACAAATCCTGAATCCCTAGAATTTCTATAGTGTGATTACCGAGGTATTTTCCACGAAGCGCGTAATCCAGTTGTACTTCATGCAGCATTTCCTTGAATGGACGTGGAAAGTAAAGCGTTCGGACGGTTCCCTGAATGGAAAGCTTTGCCATGCAAGCCCAGCGGCGGAATCTCTCACCTATCGTGCAAGAGGACCTTTTCCGCTTTGGTTTTTCTTTGTCCTTGGCCGGATTTTCTTCACTCTCTTTCGCTCCGTCCTTTTGATTGTTCGCCTGCTCTTTCTCCGGCTCATTGGTGGACTTGGAAGGACTGGTTTTGATCTCGGTTTTGCCCTCCTTAGGTTTGAGAAAGCCTCGGCTGCTTTGGAATATCCGGATACGTTTTCTTGCCTGGAGCCATTCGGGCAGGTCGGAGGACTTGCACACGTATTTCAAAATGTATTTAAAATCAGCCGTTTTGATCTTTTTGACATTGGTACGGCCCAGCCCCCAAAGCTTATTCAGCAATGCTCCCGGGATTCGGCTTTGTGTGAGGAAAACAACGTGATAGTGAACCCAGCCATTTTGGTGGAATTCAGTTTTGACGCAGTAAGGCGCATCGATTTGGATATGTGTTCCATCGAAGCTCAGTCCTTTCCTGAGCTGAAAGAATATCCTGCGCAACTTGTCCCGGCTCTTCTCAAAGCCTTCCTGTTCATCCTCGAATTGTTTCGGATCCAGGGTGAATGTTAAGAACAGAGAATTTTTCGTTTCCGGTAATCGTGGCTCCAGGCGTTTGAGAACTTTTCGGATTCCAATCGGATGAAACCATGACGCCGGAATGTGTGGGCTCATCTCTGCGGTAGCATTCTGGAGATGAGTTGAAATTTCAAAAGGGATCGGCTTATTCCTTGTCATTCGATCCCCCTTTCTCCTCCAGAGCCGCGTCGATCAAATCCACAATGGCCGATTGCAATTGGCTGTCCAGTTCGGCCCAATGCCGCATGACCTTCAACAGCCCAGAGCGTGAGCTTTCCGGATCGCGTGGCGCCTGCAGGGGGGGGGGCGCCCGTGAAGGGACGCCCGTACGGGCATGCCTTGCGCGTGCCCCGGTGTGCGAATTAACCTCATGCTTCACATCCTGCCCTATGCCGCTGCCTTGGCGGGCGTGGTTAGGAGTAGGAGGCGTCCCGGAATGCTGAGCCCCAGCGCTATCGGCGCGACACATACCAGCCTGGGCTGCCGAAGCCCAGGACGGCATTCTCTTCGAATAAAAGGGCTGAAGGTCCGACACAGGTACAGCATATTTTCTGTCAGAACATCTTTTTGTGTCGGGCTTTCAGTCCTTGGAGCTGTGGGGATGAACCAAAACCTGGGCTTGGCAGCCCAGGCTGGTATGTGTCAGGCCTTTGGCCTTGGAAATTTTCACGCCACCCGACTTTAATCGCACCCGGCAAGCAGGTGGGGAGGGAACGGTCGTTGACATTCAAGAGAATCCAGGTCTGTGCGACGCAAAAGCCTCGAATAATTTTCGATTGTCTTCTTAAATGCATGCAGTCCTGTTCCGAGGGAAAGAACAGGGACTGAAATGATCTGAATGTAAGACACCCCACAAATGAACGCAGTTGAAATTGAAGAAGCAGTATCCCTGCTCGCGGAGCAGCCTTTCGATGCGGATGCGTTCCCTTATTTGTTCCTCGAAGCTTTTGGGAATAAGGCAACGACGATCAAACGCTTAAAAAGCGGGGCCACGAATAAGTCGGATGTTGGCGGGGTTCTTCAGCGTGGTAATATCCACATCAAAACCTGTGCCGAAGGTGAAGTGACTGCCACTTTGGATGCGCTTAGGAACAGCCAGGCTTCTCAAAAACAGAAGGTCCGCTTCATTTTGGCAACGGATGGGCGCGATTTTCAGGCAGAGGACATGACAGGTGGGGATACGGTGGCTTGTGATTTCCCGGATTTCGCCAATCATTTTGGATTTTTCCTGGAACTGGCCGGGATCAGTACGGTCCGGCAGATCAAGGAAAACGCTTTCGACATCAAGGCGACGAGTCGATTGAACCGGCTTTATATCGCTCTGCTGAAGGATAATCCCGAGTGGGGTACAGATGCCCGCCGCCATGAGATGAACCACTTCATGGCTCGGTTGATTTTCTGTTTCTTTGCTGAGGATACCGACATTTTCAAAGGGAAAGGTTTGTTTACTGCCACAGTCGAGCAGATGAGCGACAGGGATTCTTCCAATACACACGAGATTATTTCTGAGTTATTCCGTGCAATGAACACCCGGGAAGATGATCGTGGCGCCGGGAATTTTCGACCTTGGGCCAATCAATTCCCTTTGGTGAATGGGGGACTGTTTTCAGGAAGTCTGGAGGTTCCGAAATTCAGCAAGATTGCGCGTACTTACTTGTTGCATGTCGGGAATCTGGATTGGACCAGGATCAATCCGGACATTTTCGGATCCATGATTCAGGCGGTGGCGGATGATGAAGAGCGCGGGGCGCTGGGGATGCATTACACCAGTGTTCCGAATATCCTGAAGGTTCTCAATCCGCTCTTTCTGGATGATCTTCGCGCCAGACTGGAGGAAGCGGGTGATAATCAACGCAAGTTGCTCAATCTCCGAAATCGTATTTCAAGGATCCGTGTTTTTGATCCGGCTTGCGGCTCCGGGAATTTCCTCGTGATTGCCTACAAGGAGATGCGGGCAATCGAGTCGGAGATCAATATTCGACGCAAGGAGCGCCATCGCAAAACAAGTATTCCCCTGACTAATTTTAGAGGGATTGAGATTCGGGATTTTTCCGCCGAAGTGGCTCGCCTGGCGTTGATCATTGCGGAGTATCAGTGTGACGTGACGTATCGTGGACAGAAGGAAGCCCTGGCTGAGTTTCTTCCGTTGGAGGCGGCGAATTGGATCACTTGCGGGAATGCGCTTCGGTTGGATTGGTTGAGTGTTTGCCCTCCGACCGGAACTGGAGTCAAGCGCCGGGCGGATGATTTGTTTGAAGGGGCTGAGGAGAGAGTGGATATAGATTTTCAGAATGAGGGAGGAGAGACTTATATTTGTGGGAATCCGCCTTATTTGGGCAGCAAG
>JAUIHU010000458.1 GCA_030432175.1 Verrucomicrobiia bacterium
TTCTCAAATAATATTTTTTTTGTCGGGCTTTCAGCCCTTGAAAATAGAGTGGTTTACCAAACCTGTGCCTGGCAGCCCAGGCTGGTATGTGTCAGGCCTTTGACCTTTGAAAATTTCAGTTGACGAAAGGCTTCGTTGGTATTCTAATCATATTGTTCCAAAAATATAAGAATAGACGGGTGAGGTCCGTCTGGTCTTTTCCAGATTAAACCAGGCTCTTTTATTTGACCGATTGATTCATCAATTTTATCCGATTCTGCCCAACTAAACTAAAACGGGAGCTGTAGCTTGAAGTTTTGTGTTTTGAGGAATGTTCCCGAAATCATAATGGCAGGCCAGAGTCAGAGGGATTTTACGAAGGCAATTGAATGAGAGGGATTGTGGTTGGAACCGCAGGGAGGAGCAATGTGTCCGTGGATTGTAAATTCGCGGAGGTTTGGAGTTTTTGGGGCTGTATTCAGTATAAACATTCAAAAACATTTCAGATATGATGAAAAACGCATCAGTGTATTCTTGTAACTCGGGGGGGGGGGGGCCAGGTTAGTATGCTCCATTTCAAACATAAACGGCTGGGCTCTGATTGGGGCGCTGCTTCTGGGAGGAGCTACCGCTGAAGCTCAGCGCGGACTCCAATCTCCAGTTAAAATTCAGGGGGAGCTACAGGGTGA
This sequence comes from Verrucomicrobiia bacterium, assembly GCA_030432175.1. Classification (GTDB taxonomy): domain Bacteria; phylum Verrucomicrobiota; class Verrucomicrobiia; order Limisphaerales; family JAUIHU01; genus JAUIHU01. Next base: position 669 of record JAUIHU010000458.1, read on the forward strand.
AAAGCCGAAATCAAGGGCCGTCCCAAACAGGGCTAAACCTGACGTAGAGATTCTGAAGTCCAGAACCTTTGTCAGCAAAGGGAAGCGATGGACTGTCGAAGAGGCAGAGCCAATTCTGGTTGAGGGTTCGTACCCGATTGGAAAGTGGCCGAAACTGTCCGAGGCGGAGTTGAGAGATAGTCTGAGCCGTCCAGACATTCAGAAAGCAGTTCGTGAAATTCAGGAAACCCGAACCGGTTTTCTGACTGCAACGGTCGTCGATCGCCAGGCCAGCTGGGTCAGTTGGGAGCATCGGGGTGAGGTTTACGGAATTTGGAGTTCTGTGGATTTCAATCATTTGACCGGGTTTACCCGGTTCAGCCAGGACGACCGAAATTATATGGTCATGTTGGCGGTTAACAATGTGGATTCAACCGATCCGGAGGTTGGGGCACAATACAGAATTCCAGAACGAATTGCAGATTTAGAGGAGGATTATGTTGTTTTTCAGGGAGATCCACAGAATCAGGAAGCCCTCGAGGTTATTGAAACTTTACATGAACTCTATGCGCAACAAGGTCAGAGGCTCAGGAATGCTTATGAAAAACGCATGGCGCAGAAAGCCGAATTGCAGGCCAATCCGCCAGCGCCCCAAGAGCCGGTCATTCGTTTGCGCAGGATCATCCGCACAAATGCAGCCGGTCAGAAAGGAGGGGCTCAATGAGAAACTCTCTCAGACTTTCTGTTTTGGCGATGGCTTTGGGAACAGCGATCGGTTTTTCACAGACAACTCCAGACGTGGATGTGAGTTTGGATCCAGTGTTAGGTCCTGTCATTTCCTGGGATTCGGAGTTGGACTATTACTACCACCTGTGGGTGACGGTAGATTTTGAATCATGGGGGATTGCCGTGATGAATATAGAAGGCGATGGAGGATTGATTGAATATGCAGTGGATGTGCAGGGATTGGCTGGACTGGATCAAGAACTGGCAAATCAGGCGTTTTTCAGAGTTGAAGTCACCGAAGAACCTCTGAGTCTTCTGGTTCTCCCAAAACAAGACGCCCAGATCGAGATCCAGGAGGGTGTCTGTTTTGCTTTTAATCTCAATATATTGCACCAGCTGCCGTCCAAGATCAGGGTATATATGAAAGAAGACACCCCGGGTTCCAACTGGACTCCGATTGGTCTGCTTCAGGACTTTAACGAGATTGATGGCGTGAAGTTCCTGCAAGGCAGTGTGGTCTGGCTTCCAGACCAGATCGGAGACTATCAGGTCAAGGTCACAGCGTTTGATGCGGCTAATAATGTGATGGAGGAAGTGGAGAGGGATATCACGATAACCAACAACCAAATCCCATTTGTAAATATTTCTTTTGGCCCGGCCAACCCAGGATACTTACCAGTATTTCCATATATTCAAACAAGCCACAGTGATCACGTGGTTCGCGTAGATTTCTTTGATAATGGAGTATGGATGGGTCACGATACTGAAATCCCGTTTGGTGATTGGATTGAAGATTTGCAAGGGAATCGATAAATGATTGAAAACGGACAGCACAATCTTACCGCCAAAGCTTATAACAAGAAAGGAGTTGAGAGCCCTGTGTCCTCAATTTATCAGCTTGTAATAGATGATCAGTTTTCCATAATAAATTCAAAGCCAGTTGTCCAATTGGTTGGATCCAGTGACAGGGTTGTTTTAGCCAGAGGCGACACTCTGGAAATCAATGTGACGGTTACTGATGCGGACGGGCCGAACGATCTCAGGAAGGTGGGTCTTTATAAAGGAATCGTTCATTCTGATCCAGGTTGCCTAGTCGAAATTGCTACTGATGATATTCTTCCTTTGGATCACCTGGCGGTGGATACCTCAAACTGGGAACTTGGTGTGCATCTGGTTAAAATTCATGCCTTCGATGCAACTGGTTTAGGAGCCCAAGGACCCCAAGGAGTCCAACTTTCAACTTCACAGGGTGTTAGCTATCCAATTTATTTGGAGGTTGAAGTCCACGATGGGAGTGGAACAAGCTTTGCTGACACTTTGTTGGATGTCCTGGTGGATGATGTCGGATCAAACCTCCAAGTGAGCAACTCAAAATTTAATGGGATTCAAAGAGCCTGCGGGGTGTTTGATCAGGGCATTGATTCTGGGTTACTAATGACGGAAGGGGTGGTTTTCACCACTGGAGAATATACTTCATGGAATGCTGGGGATCTTTATGAGGGAACCGAAAAAATATGGTGTTCGCCTGGGAGTCTGGATTTAGATCTTGAAAAGGTTGGCCGGTATACTGAAGACGCAGCATCTCTGGAGTTTGATATTTTGCCTCAGTATGGACAATTGGAGATAGTTTATCAATTTGGCTCAGAGGAATATGATGAATACATAGGGGATTTTAATGACGCATTTATAATTTCTATAAACAATGTAATTGTGTCGCGGATGCCAGATTGTGATAAATTTGTTTCCGTTGAATCTGTTAATTTCAATACGGGGTCTTACCTGTATTTGGATGACGATCTTGATATAATGGAAATGGTTTCAGAAGGGTTTATGGCGCAAAGATTAGAATACGACGGTGTAACTATTGATTTGAAGTCTCATATATTGTTAAGTCCGGGGCATGTTAAACGGTTTAAGCTTGTGATATCTGATGTTAATGACGGTAAGCTTGACTCTGCGGTTTTTGTTGGGAAATCAAGCATAAAATCAATAGATGTAAATTGAGTATTCATTATGAAAAATTACTTTTATTATATACTTAATTGCAGTGTTATAATGTTTCTTTATAATTCTGCAAAAGGGGAAGTTTTCGATGATTTCTCGGCAGGTGAATTTCATATGATAAAAACCGATCAGAATCAACAAGCCGTTGCTTCAATAGTAAGTTCGGATTTGTTTTCAGTGAGGGAAGTTAAGGGTGTTAGCGCTGCAGGGGTTAACTGGAACGCTTCCCTGGTCCCGTCGGTTAGCGGTATTAGTTATTCGGTGTCAATAGATCCACCACAAACTAGTCCTAGAACTTATTTAGGGATTCGCTATATAAAGGAGACTGGTTTGTTCGATTTTAATAATAATGATTACTTTGAAATAAGATATGATAACTTGGTTGGTCAAGGTAGCCTTTATGGTTTTCTTGAATTAACTCCTGTTTTTAATAACCAATTCTCTAAGCCTCTTGATGGATCTGGATTGGCTACATTTCCAATATCTCAATTAGGAACTCCAGATCAGTTAAATAATTCTCAGCAATTAGAGTTCAGGTTTATTGTTTCGCAGGATCGATTTGGGGTGTCTGAGTTTGGGATCAATATTCAGGAAATATCAATTGTCCCCGAACCCACTACATGGTCACTGCTCTTGCTGGGTGGCTCTCCGTGGGTATGGAGATGTTTCGGGTCAATGGCATCCCGGAAACTCTGGTAACGCGTATGACCCTGAAAGAATGACAGCATTTGGGATACAACGGACAGGGGGCATTTCTGCCCTCTTTAAGAGTGGCTGCGGGGACAAAGATGTCCCCGCTCGTGTGCCCGGCATGGGTACGAACTAGTCATATGAAAAGAGATGACCGGAAACAGTGACAGTAACCGTAGTGAAAGCCAAGGCAGGAACCGCGAGGTTCTTAGCACGAAAGAAGGCCGTAGCAAAGGCACGACCGTAAGAACATGAAACGGCAGCGAGGCATGGCGTGGGCGATGAGAATGCGAGCATCCGCGAAATCCAAAAGTCACCGAAAG
>JAUIHU010000459.1 GCA_030432175.1 Verrucomicrobiia bacterium
AGAAAAATTGAGTGGAGAACATTTTTAAATCGTTGGATCCGCATTCCGGTTCAAGTATTGGAGCAAAGAAGGCGGGTGGGCTTCCGAGTACTGAGCGATAGTCCTCAAGCTCAGGATCTGATGGAGGCAGCTCAGACACTGAAGAGACTGTCGGGGCGCCAATCCGAAATGAATGTCTGAAATTCAATACCAACTTCATTTCAGAAATCCGTTGACAAACTAAGCGGTATCATTCGGGCTCTATCTACCTACCATTAATTTATTGGTAATTTGAGAAAATAAATCAGAAAAAATCAAATCCCATTACATTCTTGGCATGCAATCTTATATTTCAACGTGTAAGACAATTGAATTATTTACGTTACATAAAACTCACAAAGTTTGCTTGTTTTAGGGCTAGCTAAACCGCAAACTGATACCCTCCTTGAATCGAACGAGGAAATCTACGAAACAGAAATCGAGCCTTTTCAAATTCTGGATTCAGGGTATTTGTAAAACTATATGTCTGAGCGCCGTTTATTGTTTCTTTGCACTGGAAATTATTATCGAAGCCGTTTTTCTGAGGAGTACTTCAATCACTTTGCAGAAATCAATGGTATGCCCTGGACCGCTTATTCTGCTGGACTCTCCCGAGCGATAGATGAGTTGCGCAATCCTGGACCGATTTCAGTGCATACATTGAAGAAACTGGAAGAGTTGAAAATTACGCCTAGAGGAGCAGAGCGGTTTCCGGTCGAGGTGAATCAATCCATGCTGGATTCCCATGATCATATTATTGCGGTTTGTGACCGGGAACACCGTCCGATGGCGCAAAGTTATTTTCCGGACTACGTGGATCGGATCGAGTTTTGGGACATAGAGGATATAGAATATGTTTCGCCAGTTTTAGCATTGAGCCAACTGGTGAATCGTTTGGATGAAAGCCTGAACAAACTTTCTCAAAAGACCTTTACACAAACCGGCTAGTAACTTTATTTCCTGGAGCTTTAACTGAGAGGATTCTCATCCGCAGGCCAAACCCAGGCGCGGGAGTGATGCTGGAATCCAATTTTTGGATAGAACTCATTGGCTTTTGGCGCTGAAAGCAAAGTGAGAAAGCAAGTAGGTTTCAGAGCGGCCCGGGTTTGATGGATCAGCGCCGTGCCGATTCCCTGTCCTTGATGAGATTGCGCTACAGCCAGGTCGGCAAGGTAGGCTACGTAGGCAAAGTCCGTCAGGGTGCGAGACACACCAACTAGTAATTCACCATCCCAGGCGCTGATGAGCAGGTCGGCGTTTTGGAACATCGCAGTAAAGACGGTTTCGTTTTCGACAGGTCGTCGTTCTGCTAATGTAGATTTCTTATAAACTTGCCGGGCTTGTTCCAACGAGAAACAAAAGCCTTTCCGATATTCCATGGTGACGTTCATTCAGTTTACCGAGTAGATAGAGTTGGTTGGGTTACTATTTTTGTTAGTCGTGGCAGTATATTCGATGTTGGTTCGCCAGTGACGTTCCGATTTTTTCATAGTTTTCAGAATATCTCAGGTAATGGAATATATGGTTTGGCTCTAAAGATCATCGATGCAAAGTTTGGAAATTGACTTGTGTGATTGGACGCCTCGTCGTGCAATGAATGATTCACCGTCAGATCATCCACCACCCGACTCATGTGAGGCAATGCGCTTGACCAACTGCTGATTCACGAAATCATCAAACTCGGAAAAATCACTGGAATTCTGAACAGCTGGAGAATTGAACGCCCAATGATTGGAGCCGGAAGAATTCTCTCCCAACTCCGGAATCTGACCAGACTGAAGGATCCAAACCATAGAAGCCACAGTAGCCACCAATCGGGGAATCCATACGTTGGCGGAGAATCGAATCATTGGATTTCTCTAATCCGAATGTCCTTGTACCAGGCTTCTGCCGGAGGACCGGAATGAATCTGTAGACCGATGCGACCGTTTAATGGGATGTCCGGATCTGTTTCAAAATAATGAGTCGCCAGCGCGCCATCCAACCAGATGCGGATGGATCGTCCTTGAGCAATGATACGGAACTCATGCCATTTTCCGGACTCCGCCAGTTTCTGAGTCGGCAGAGGAACCGTCGTTAGCATGCGTCGTCGACGGGATTCATCATACAGCGCTCCCCAGATGGAAGTAGCGCCGCCCCATCCGATGTCACACTGGAAGCCGATCATTTCGTGGTGATTGGGAATGCGTTGGGACCAGATCTGAATTCCGGCATTTTTGCCTTCACCAATCAGTTTCGCTTTTAAAGTCATTTCAAAATCTCCGAACGCCTTTTCAGTTACCAGGAATTCATTATTGGGAATGGATTCATCCAAACTCCCGGCCACAATGGCCCTGTCCTTGATCCGAAACCACTTCATGTTTCCTTCCCACCCATCAAAGGATTGGCCATCAAACAAATCAACCATTCCGCAGGCAGTTGTTTGAAGGAACTGAACACAAACTGGTTTGGGAACTGGAATGGAATGTCCGGTGGCTTTTAGGGCTCCGGAATCAGTATCGATTCGGAAAACTGTCACGTTGTCGCTATTCTGTCCTGCTGCCAGCAGAAACTGTCCGGTCGGATCGATCCCAAAGTTTCTGGGAGTTTTACCTCCACAAGGCGTTATTTCGATCAAAGTCAGCCGTCCGTCTTCAGGCTGAATCCGATAAACCGCAATGCTGTCATTTCCTCTGTTGGATCCGTAAAGAAACTTGCCGGAAGGATGAACTTTTACGTGCGCCGTGGAATTACCGCCATCGAACCCTTCAGGTAGAGTGGAGATTGACTGAATGGCTTGGGCGCCGAGCGAACCGGTTTTCGAATCCCGTTGGAAAACATTGACAGTGGAATCCAGTTCATTGATCACATAAGCGAACTTGCCGGACGGATGGATATCAAAATGTCGGGGCCCAGCTCCGGGTTGTGTTTTAACTTCGGGAGTTTCCGCTGGATCAAAAGAGCCGGATTCAGGGTTCACTTTGTAAATTTTCACCGCGTCAATTCCGAGATCGGCCACATAGGCGAATTGTCCGGACGGATCGAGATTGATCGAGTGAGCGTGAGGCGCTTCCTGCCTGCGTTGGTTAGCGCTGGAACCTTCATGTTGTTTCCAGGCAATCAGGTTTGTCAGTTCGCCATTGGCTCCAACAGCATAGCTTCCAGCATTGCCACCCGAATAGTTGGCAAAGTATATTCTAGATCCGGTGGCATTAGTAACAATATGGCAGGGCGCGCCCCCAAGAGTTGGTTTTTGACCAAGTGAAACTAAATCTCCGGTCTCTGAGCTTATGGAAAAGGCGTGGACGGATCCTCCCTTTAAAGAGCCAAACTGTTGAGTTTCTTCCACAGCATACAAATGAGTCCCCGCCGGATTGATGGCCAGGTACGAAGGATTATCTGAACTGGCGACCAGACGGGGATTGGAGAGTTTACCGGAATCCAGGTTCAATTGGGACATATAAATCCCTTCACTGGCGGATCCTCGCGTGTAGGTACCGATGTAGACCCAAATTGATTCAGCATTTGACGAAATCGTCATAGAACTCAGGCAGGACACAGCCAGCCCCAACGCCATCCAGGAGGTTTTCATTGCTCGATTAAAATATTCACCCGAATCTAAAGCAATTTAAAAGCTCTTTAACCAAAGGGTTTTGCTCGATTTTTAGACAAAGGTTTTCCAAGATCCAAAATTAAAGCCGCCGAAGCGCTTGCGAGCACGAAGCGTCACTGGTTGCAGGTAATAGATTGGATAAGCGCGGTAAACATGACAGAAGCAGCAAAACCACAGATTTTATTTCTGGACGACGACCTTGCCTTTTTGGAGATGCTTGAAAATGTCTTCACAATTTGGAGCGAAGGCCGTTGCGAGATTCATATTGCCGAAAATGCCGGTAAAGCGTTGGGGATCATTCAACGCAATGCCATTGATCTGGTGGCTGTGGATCTGGTGATGCCTGTACTGGATGGAGTTCAGTTTCTTGGATTGCTCAATCGAAAATATCCGAATCTTCTGAAAGTCGCTCTCTCAGGTTCTACAGAAAAAGAAAAAAGAGATGCCTGTATCGAGGCTGGCGCCGAGCTTTTCCTGGAAAAACCAGCTGATATTGAGAGCATGCGCAGTATTTTCTCAACACTGGAGGGACTGGCATTGGCCCACCGCGCATCCAGTCCCAGGCACATCCAAAGCGATAGCGCTTCTGATGAGGAAGATACAGGAGAGGGTTCCGGATTTCGTGGGATGATGCGAGTGGGGCTTTCTGACATTGTCCAAATGGAGTGTCTGGCAAGGAATTCATCCATTCTGCAAGTCAAAGCAAAGACTGGAACAGGGAAAGTATTTATAGAAGATGGAGAAATCATCCACGCTGAGATAGGCACAGGTCAAGGTGTG
>JAUIHU010000460.1 GCA_030432175.1 Verrucomicrobiia bacterium
ATTCAGATGGAGGTGGAAGGAGTTCAGGTGGATATGGGGATCCCTGACCGCTCGGGCGCTGACAGTGAAAATACCTCTGCGGAGCCACAAACACTGATTGTCCTCTCGGAGGAATTTCAGGTGGAAGGTTCCGCATACGTTTTTCAAGGATCTGCATCAGTGAATGGTGAGGATTGGAGTTTGGATGCGGATTGGATGAAGTTGACTACCGGTGAAGGCAGCTCTGATAAGGGTTCCACGCAGCTAAAAGGAATGGATGCTCAAGGGAATGTGGTTTTAGAGCAGCAGGGAACCAAACTCTTTGGAGATGAAATGGAGTATGATCCGGGGACTCAAGAGGCCGTTCTCAAAGGCAACGCTTCAATGCGTTCTGAAAAATTTCGATTAACACGAGCGGATCGACTGATCTGGAATGGGAAGACTGGCAAAGTTCGCAGTGAAGGGAGTTCCTGGTTGAGAGGAAAGATTGCCAATCGTACAACATCCAAAGAATGAACGCTCCTTTAGCGATTGAGATTTTCAACAGATTTTAATTGGATAAACCCGCATGGCAAAAAAGACCCGAAAGTCAAAATCATCTCCAGCCTCTTCAGGTCCTGCAAAATCCTCCAAGAAGCTTCCTGCGAGTACATTGATCAGTACCCAGGGCTTGGTGAAAGCCTACAAGGGACGACGTGTTGTCAATCAAGTTTCCATCTATGTTGGACCTGGTGAAATCGTTGGCCTGCTCGGACCTAATGGCGCCGGCAAGACGACAACCTTTAATATGGTGGTTGGCATTGTAAAACCGGATGAAGGACAAGTGAGTTTTGGCGATCAGGTGATTACCGATTGGCCCATTCACAAACGCGCCCGGTTGGGAATCGGTTACCTGACTCAGGAGCCTTCTGTCTTTCGCGGCCTGACCGTACGGCAGAACATTCTTGCGATTTTAGAAACATTGAAGCTTTCTAAAAAAGAGCGCATGGAAAGACTCGATCAGTTGTTGGAGGAACTGGACCTGAAACGTTTGGCCGACAGTAAGGCGTTTGCTTTGAGTGGTGGAGAGAAGCGTCGCCTGGAAGTCACGCGAGCGCTGGTGACCAACCCCTCACTGCTGCTTCTCGACGAACCTTTCAGTGGGATTGATCCGGTCACCGTGGATGAAGTTCAACGCATCGTGCGTGATTTGAAAGGAAGAGGATTGGGAGTATTGATCACCGACCACAAAGCGCGTGAGACATTGAAACTGGTCGATCGCGCTTACCTGATTCACCAGGGGGAAATGTTGAAGGAAGGAGATTCAGACACACTGGCTCATGATCCGGAAGCGAGACGTGTTTACTTGGGGGAAGATTTTGATTGGTAAACCAACCCTTTTCCTTGTTTCCAAACAAACCCGAATTTCTTCAGATACTTCCTCAACCGATCTGTATCGTTGGATGATTTCTTCTTGAGACGACTGTGTTGATACAAACGCCTGCCAGCTTCAGAGAGTCCTCGGCTTTCCATGCAAACTTGCAGAACGGTCTCCAGTTGAGGGCGATCAAACAGGTCCAGGGACTCCCAAAAATCGTCTGGTAGATTTTGGATGTCCAATTTTGCTGTTGGCGTTGTTGGGAATGAATCGCTTCCCTGATTGGCTCCGATCCAACCATACTGAAGTCGTTTCCACTCGTCCTGAACCAGTTGTGGAGTGATTCGTTTTCCGCCGGACAAGGTGGCCATCCGATATACAGCGGCATTAAGATCACGGAAGTTACCCGTCCAGAGCGCATCCGGTGACATACTCAGTCGGAGAAAAATATCTCTGGCTTCTTTGTTGAACTGGACATGCATCCCTGAAGAGCGGGAATAACTTTCCAGTTCGTAATCCAGGTTGGGTTCGATGTCTTCCGGACGCTGGCGGAGTCCAGGTAAATGAAAAGTCCAGAGGTGGATCCGAGTGAACAAGTCCTCACGGAAACGCCCGGTCAGGATCTCCTGTTTGAGGTCGCGGTTGGTTCCGGCGATTAGTTGGAAATCGGACTCCACTTCCTTGTCTGCGCCGACCGGAAAGAATCGTTTTTCTTCTATTGCCCGCAGCAGCATGGCCTGTTCATCCAGACCGAGTTCACCGATTTCATCCAGAAACAATGCCCCTCCGTTGGCTGATCTCAAGTAACCTTGCCGAGATTGAGCCGCGCCAGTAAACGCTCCCCGGACGTGACCAAACATCGCGCTCATGGAAGATTCCCCTCTTAATGTCGCGCAGTTGACTTCCACAAAAGGACCGGAAATCTGGCGACGCGACTTCTTCAGTTCAAAAATCTTCCGCGCCAGATGCGACTTCCCGGCGCCAGTGGGGCCCATCAGAAGAATAGGAGCTTTGGAATGAATGGCCACACGCTCCAACTGGTCGATCAACGCGTTGAACTCCGGATTGCGAGTGGCAATGCCGGACTTCAGAAAATCGACGGCTTCTTGTTGATCCTGCAGGAACCGGTCGGCGATTTTGTCATATTTCGACAGATCCAGATCAATCAACTGGTAGGATCCCGGGCTTGAAGAGTTCGGCCGTTTTTCCGGCGATGTTTGCACTAACCCTCCCGGAAACCGTCCTGACTCGGTCAGCAAAAAAAGACAGATCTGTTGAACATGAGATCCGGTGGAGATATGCACCCAGTAATCTTCTTCCTCCGGATCCAGCTCCATAGACCGTGCCAGCTCATCCAGTTTGCTGAACACTTCCTCAAAATTCCACGCGTCCCGGAAGTCAAGCTGGAGCAAAACCACTTCCGTTTCTGGAGAAACCATTTGGATATCATCCGCAACGCGACGAGCTAATTTTGAGAATTTTCCCTCATGGATTAACTCCAATCGATCCCAAAGCAGATTTTCATGCTGAAACAGAGAAACCGTCGGACGCCAATGTTCCCAGCGCAGCGGACCGTCCCCTCGATCCAGCTTCGGACCGAGCAGGCCAATGGCTACATTTGTTTTGGTTTGTAGATATGAATTGGACATCCAGGAATCCTTCTGACTAGTGAGAGCTAATCAAGTTGGGCGGTGTTCTGGGAACGCTGAGCCCTAGCTCGGCGAGTGGAGGCGACATCTGAAGTAGTCTGAACCGCAAATCACAACCCTCTTTTAATTGCTCCCCTAACCGACCATTCTGAATTGCTTGATGCTATAATTTTCTATTATATTAGAATTAAATATAAATCCAAGGCTTTATTCAAGCTCCGAAGTTTGTTGGGTTGGACGGTTTGCGCCTCGTGCCAGGAATTTGTGCGTATAAAAATCACTTACGTAACATGCTTTAAATAAGCGCGTTGCGTTAAATGTTCCTTCTCATGGATCCAATAAATTTCCAACCCTGGCGCCAAAACTGATTTATAGAAACCCAGATGAAACGACATGAGTTAATAGAAATGGGAATCCCATACGGTCCAGCTCTGGATCTGGCCGGGCGGTTCCTGGCGGAATACGCATTGCGGAACAAGGACCGATATGGAATGCGTGCAGCAATCGCGGAAGTGGCAGAGCAACCCGAGAAGTTTCTCGACGACGCTACTCGCGGAGATTTGGCCAAGGCAATTATGGATGCCGATTTCAAACCACGCGAAAACCCAGCGCCCTGGAAACAATGGGGGACCGGACTTGAAGAAGAAGCCGTTGGGCAAATGCGGAAAGCTTGTGATGTTCCGGTGGCAGTGCAGGGAGCGCTAATGCCGGATGCGCACGTTGGATACGGCCTGCCCATTGGGGGTGTGTTGGGAACGGAAAATGCCGTGATCCCTTACGCTGTTGGAGTGGATATTGCCTGCCGAATGAAAATGACAGCTCTGGATATTCCCTTGAGTCACCTGGATGACAAACAGGAACGATTGATCCAGGCCATTGAACGGGAAACCCAGTTTGGCATCGGGGCGAAGTTCCGACAAAAACGTCCGCACGATGTCATGGATCGGGACTGGACCGTGAGCCCGGTGACCAAGCGAATGAAGGACAAAGCCTGGTCACAGTTGGGGACCAGCGGAAGTGGGAACCACTTTGTGGAGTTCGGCGTCTTCACCTTGCACGAAGAACTCCAGGGACGTCCGCCCGGACAATACCTGGCGTTGTTGAGTCACAGTGGAAGCCGCGGAACTGGCGCCAATGTTTGCTCTCACTACAGCAAGATCGCCAAACAAACTCACCCGCACCTGCCAAAAGAGCTGGCCAACCTGGCCTGGCTGGATCTTGATACGGAGGACGGACAGGAATACTGGAACGCGATGAACCTGATGGGACATTACGCATCCGCCAACCACGCATTGATCCACCAGTACATTGCGCGGAACCTCAAAGCGGAAGTCCTGATTGATCTGGAAAACCACCACAACTTTGCCTGGAAGGAAACGCACGAAGTTAATGGTGAAATGAAA
>JAUIHU010000461.1 GCA_030432175.1 Verrucomicrobiia bacterium
TGGCTACGGGAATAACGCCAGAGCGATTGCACGTTTTGTCAGAGGCCAAAACGCGCTGACTTTGGAAGAAGCGATTCGCAAAATGACTTCGCTACCAGCCGAAACTTTTGGTTTAAAAGATCGTGGCCGGTTAATTGAAGGAGCTCCTGCCGACGTCGTTATGTTTGATCCAAACAAGATCCAGGACAAAGCAACTTTCAAAGAACCCCATCAATACGCAGAAGGTTTGGAATGGGTTTGGGTGAATGGATCGCCAGTCATACGCGAAGGACGACGCACACGGATTCGTCCTGGAGACATTATCCGGCGGTGATTGGAGGCAAATGAAGTCAGACAACTAAACAGCCCGACAAGTTGGTCCTGGTCGGGCTGTTTGATAATGAAGCTGATTATTCAGACAGATTATTACTGAGCAATTTCAAGTTCATCATCAGATTTGGCTCCCAGTAATTCCATCATGGATTTCAAATTCAGGAAATCCGTGCTCAGCGTTGAGACCGTCATGTCAGAAAGGTTCAGTTGTTTAGCTGCTTCCAAAGCAACCATATTGGCGCCGCCATCTCCCATCAGGGCTTCAGCCTTGAGCCGTTCACCTTCAGCTTCTGCCTCTCTGACTAATTGAGTGCCCTGTGCAAGCTTCTGTGCCGCAAACAAATCGGCATCAGCCATAATTTCGGCAGCTTCCTTTTCAGCTTGAGATGTAATTTCAGCCACCTGACGCTGAGCTTCTGCTTTCATTTTCAAAACCTCACCATCACGCTCCTTACCAATCACTTTGACCATCGCATCCGCCTCGGCATTGATGCGCAAAGTTTCTCCTCGTTTTTCAGCTGCCAGCGACTCGGATTTGTTCACTTCTACATCCTGATCCGCTAGTTTCTTCTGAATAATCTTACCTTCATATTGAGGATCAAACGCAATATCGCGAATCAACACATCGATTAACTCGACATGACGAGACGCCATCTTGGCGGCCAGATTTGACTGGACCTCATCCGCGCTGGCATTGCGAATTTCAGGATTATAAAAATCTTCAGTCTTCATGCCGCCAAATACTTCTCGGAAGGTATTCAGCGCCAGGTTCCTGACGATTTGTTTGTAATTATTATTTCCACCTGAGTCCTGATAAAGCAAATGAGCTGCGCCAGGTTGTATCTTGAACTTCAAAGTAATATCCAGGGAAATGCTGTAACCATCAGAAGATTTCAACTGAACGTCATCCTTCTCACCCTGCATGACTGAAGAGGATTCCTTATTTCCGAATAAACTGGAACTGACACTTTCCATTCTTGGATTCTTCGACATTTCAATGGTTTGCACTGTCGTATCAAAAAGCACCCAGTTGTGGATCGGGCCAAAATCGCGATGCCAACCCGGACCAAAATCCTTCTCGACAACACCTTTTTCACCCATGATCGCGTACTGCTGAGTCAAAACTCCGACATGTCCCAGCGGGACTCGGATCATTATGATTTTGTAAGTCAAAGCCAGACCACAAATCAGCAGGCAAATCGTGATACAAATTCGATTAATCCATTTCATATTATTGGCTCTCCTTTCCTGTTGCTGGACTGGAGGTGATTCCACGTCTGGACGCTGGTTCCTCGTAATGCTCAAAGCGCTCTGTCACTCCGCCGACGACGAACGGTTGCCCAGTCAACTTCATTGAGCTTAAGCGTTTGGAGTATTCCATTTTTACCAGATTGATCCCTCCTTCACCTTTCATTGCCTGTGCCAGTTTTTTCATCCCCTCAGCCTCAGCTTTGCTTTTTGCCAACACCGCTTCAGCCTTGGATTGCATCGTATACAATTCAGCTTCAGCTCCGACTCTCGTATTCACTGCGTATGCTTTGGCTTCTTCAATGACTCTTTCCGCATCAGCATTAGCGGTAACAATTAATTCCTCCATCGCACCTTTGACTTTCTGCAACTCAACCTCTTTTTCTTTCTCCGCTTCAACACGCATTCTTTCCATTACCTGCTGAGCCGCTCTGGCTTTGGAGACTTCCTCTTCAACTGACTGATCCGCCAGCTTTTTCTCACGGATCTTCTCTTCATACTCCTCGTAAAATCTAAAATTCTTAGGATTGACTTGAATGACCATTAAACTATGTGGATTCAATCGCTCATTGAGTTCATCCATTGCTTTCATGGCCTTTTCCTGGCGCTTTGCAGGATCATAAAAATCTTCAGTCGTCAGCTCGCCAAATGCGCTTCGACAAATTGATCTGCCGTAGTCCCGTATCCATTTCACCTTGTAACTTTCACCCACTCCCGAATCTTTCAATAACTCTCGCACAGCGTCTGGTTCCAGCTGAATTGAGTACATGATATTTAAATCCAACTGAACATTACTGCCGTCAACGGTTTTGATTTTCAGCTCATCATCATTTTGCTGGCTCATCTCCACTTGCTGAACTGTTTTATCCAGCACATGAAATGTTTTTGTGATTCCGTTGTAAAGGTGGGTCCCGGCGCTGGTAATCACCTCAACTTCTCCATTAATGTTATTCAGCAGGGCTCCTACTTGTGTCCCGTCAACCTCACCAAAACGCAATCCCACAAGCAATAGCGCCAACAATAAGACTGCTGTGACTAAGGCCAGGATGAGTGTTCCTTTAAAGTATTGGAACATCGCGGCAAGATTTGTCCCTGGAGGACCGCCATTGGTTTGAGTACTTTTTCTATCCATAGTTTTATTTTTTGGAGTCAGATACGATCCGGGGCTACTGGGGTTTTCTTGGAAAATGTTTTCCAGATGAAAGCTGCAGATGCAGCAACCCCAATCAAAACCAGCAGAGGAAAAGGAATATGAAAGACAGCGCCAACAATGCAAAGAACCAGAATTACAGCGACGCCACTCAACGCTTTAATTAAGCGAATTTCAACCTCGTCTCTCATGGAAGCGGGATGTTTTCTGATAAAAGCCTGGTTTTCTTTAAATTCACTTTTGGAATAACTGATTTTGGGAAACAGGAAACCCAAACCACCCAGTTCCTGAGTCACCAACATCTTAACCCAACGCCGTCGGCTCATTTCAGTCAATTGCTGTTTTACTTTACCAAGAGTCAGACGAGATTTGCCTGCCACAGCAGCCAGCCTGACCGGTTCATCTGCGGATGATGTAATGTAAAGCAGTTCATGCTCTTTCATAGCCGCTGCCGGCCAACCAGTATTTTCTGCGAGTTCCATTAGTTCCCTGGATAATTCACGTGAACAAGCAGAGCAAAATCCAGGCAACGTATCAGGATCATTAAATCGCTGGGGCTCCCTTGCCTCAGCATGGCAAATCCAGCAATCGGATCGTTCCACTGAGCATTGAGGGGAATCATAAAACTCAGGATAGTCAAAGCAGAGAAAATCTTCCTCTCCTGGTTCAAGAACAGTTGATCCATCTACCATCTCACGCATGCGTGACTCTATTAACTCCAGTGAAACCGGCAAATACGGCGCCAGATCATTGGGGACAACCCTTCCACTCTTTGCAGCCGCAATTCGGGCAGAGATATTTTCAACGGCAGTTTTTAAAGCGCCTTTCATATGGTGAGTATGTGAAACAGGACAAGAGTCTAAAGGTTAAACCGTCACTTCACTCTCCAATATCGTTAAAAAGTTTGAATCTGTAAAGCGCCCCTTGGATCACTGGGCCATACAAAAGTAAAAAGGGCACGGAAAACCGTGCCCTCAGCTCAAGAATAATTAAGAATCAGAGAAAATTAATGTTATTCACCACTCTTCTCGGAAGCAGCGGGTTCTTCAACTTTCTCTGGTGTGGACGCCTGCGGCTCAGGTTCTGGCTCAGAAGCGGCAGCCGAATCCACCCATTCAATAATGGCTGTCTCTCCAGCGTCGCCACGACGACGTCCAGGAAGATGAATGATACGTGTATAACCACCACTGCGACCCTGCATACTTGGCGCAATCTCATCAAAAAGAATGCGGATTACATCCTCTTCCTGACGCCATTTAACGTTATCGGCATGGGTAGCATGCATTTTGAGTCGCTGAAATTGCAAACGTGCAGCAACCAGGCGACGATCGTGCAGGGTTCCACTCTTTCCAAACGTGACCATTTTTTCAGCCAGCGGCCGAACCGCCTTAGCTTTAGCCAGCGTTGTGGTTAAGCGTTTGTGTTTGATCAGGCTGCAGACCATGTTGGCCAACATGGCGTTTCGGTGCGAACCTTTCCTGCCTAGTTTCGCGGTACGATTTAAGTGTCTCATATAAAGTTATTCTAATACAGGGACTAAGGAATCAAGCTTCACGACTTTCCAGCAGAGAAGCATCAATTTTCATACCCAGCGACAGTCCTAAAGAAGTGAGTTTGTCCTTAATCTCGTTCAAAGATTTCTTACCAAAATTACGGTATTTCAGCATCTCAGC
>JAUIHU010000462.1 GCA_030432175.1 Verrucomicrobiia bacterium
ATTTGGTGATGAATTGAAGAGAAATCTCATTCATGGTTACTACGCCAGCATGAGTTTTGTTGACGCGCAAATTGGTAAGACACTGGATGAACTGGATCGGTTAGGGCTGGATGAGAATACGATTGTGGTACTTTGGGGGGATCACGGATTTCACCTGGGAGATTTGGGAATCTGGACCAAACACACCAACTACGAACAAGCCAACCGGATCCCGATTCTCATCCGTGCTCCAGGAGTGACCCGGCCAAACTCGTCAACACGGCAACCGGCTGAAAGTGTGGATATATTCCCAACGTTGGTGGAGCTGGCCGGACTGCCTCGACCGACTGGACCTCAACCAATCGATGGAGTGAGTCTGGTTCCCGTGTTGAAGGATCCATGTAAGCGTGTACGGAATCATGCTTTCCATGCTTACCCGAAAAGCAAGCTTGGACGGGCAATTCGTACCGAGCGTTATCGACTGGTGGAATGGCGATCCGTGGACAATCCCGATCGACAAGTTGAATATGAACTTTATGACTATGAGGTAGATCCATTGGAAACCCGAAACCTGGCAGATACATTGCCTGTAGTTTTAGACGAACTAAAGAGAATATTGAGAGAATACCCAGAGCCAGTTTCACAGAATCGCAGGACAGCTTCCAGGAAATCACCAGAAATCAGTAACCGCTCCTTGAAAATCACTGGGACAGTAAATACAACTTCAGAAACCGGAGTGATTGTAGCTCAGGGTGGCAGGGAACAGGGATACGCTGTTCATTTGAAACAGGGTCGATTGATTTTTGATGTTCGTGTAAATGGACAAATCTCAACTGTCAGTTCTGCAGGGACAGTTCCAGATGAATTTGATTTTGAAGCCCAATTGACCCCCGAAACAATGTCGATTTCATATAATAGTGGCCATCGAAATTCCTGTGACTCTCCAGGTTTGATTCCGGTTCAACCCAAGGATGGAATGGATATTGGCAGGGATGATTTGACAGCAGCGGGAAGTTACATAGCTCCAAACCCGTTGAAAGGTACAATCAGCGCTGTGCGGGTGCAGCCTTTGTGAGTAGATGTCCTGGTAATAGAAATCCAATCTTTACTGGACAGAAAGAAGCTTTTGAAGAGTGGATTTGAACCGGTCAGCAATCAATAAGGCGCCTTCTTCGGTCAGGTGATCATCGTCCAGGTAAAACATTGTGTTTTTGTTTCCAACCATAACACCAGATTCCAGGGCAAATATGTCAGCGATTTGAAGGAAGCTGAAGGACTGCTTTTCAGAAATCGCTTCCATCCAGGTATCTCGGACCTTTTCCACCCTTTCAAAGTCAACTGTAGTCCAAAAGAAATTATCTCCTGATTTGAATAATCCTTTTCTTCCAAGAAACGCTGCAAACTGGTGTACGCTGCGGTTGTACAACTTGATCAGCGGCGGCGGTGATTCAACGATCAAAACATTTTCTGCGTGAGCTTCCAGGAAAGTGAAGAAATCGGCTGCCTGATCAGGATCAATGCCCTCCCAGCGAGCGGCTAGAATCACAAGTTTCGGATGCCACTGTGATAAATATTTCAAGCGCATGGAATCATATTGAAACCTTTCCTCCTCGTTTAAATAGTAGCTAGGCCCGCTTTTTTCAGCAGGAACAGCAGTTAGCGCAGGTTCACCATTCATTGCCCATATAGAAACTGAGCGATCCAGTTCATGGGTAATTTGCTCTACCAGACGAGCCAGCATGACTGCATGCGAATCACCAATCAGCACGACCTCGGGGACAGGTGATTTTCTCATCCGAATCAGCCCGCCTTGAATGTAAGCTGAATCGTACACCTGCTCTGAAGGCGTAAGGACAGAATTGGCTATTGCCTGGAATGCCGGTTCAAGTTCTCTATGCGGGTTTGAATCGTAGTGAAGGCCATACCAGGTAGGTTTGTGAAAGTGACTTTTATATTGTTTTAAATGAAACAGGGGTTCGATTTGCCATACAAATAATCCAACAAGAAAAGCCATTGTTAATGTAACCGGCGTTCCTGATTGCATTTTACGGAATGGTTTTTCAATGCAGTAGTAGCTCAACAAACTAAGGCAGATTAGTGAGACGAGAGCGATCAATCCCATGCCAGCTTTGGATTCGATTATTCCGTACTCTTTCAGTTCTCGAAGTGTTACCAAGATGGGCCAATGCCAAAGGTAAAGCGAATAGGAGATCATACCAATGAACAGTATCCATCGGTTCATCAGGATTTTCTTGGAAAATGCATTCTCACCAGACGCAATGACCAGACATGCTCCAAGTACAGCCAGCACAGCTTCCAATCCTATTCCGGTCTCGGCTTCAGGTAGAAAATATGCCAGCGCTATGAGAGCTAAACCGGCGCAAGTCCAGAAAGACGTCAACTTGGTTCCCTTGTTTGAGTTCAATGCCAACGCCAGCAAACACCCGGACCCCAGCTCCCAAATACGTGTTGGGAGTAAATAAAAAGTCGCCGACGGAAAGGCTCTGGAACCATAAAGAAACAGTCCGAGGCTGCTCAAGATGGCAATGGTGAATATTATATTTAAGTTCTTTCTGAATCTAAAAAAGACAAATGTAAGAATGAGCGGATAGAAAATGTAATACTGTTCCTCTACCGAGAGTGACCAGAAGTGTAGATAAGGAGATGACTCCGCAGCGCGTCCCCAATAATCTCCTGCTGAAATCCAAAAATAAAAGTTTCCAATGGATAATAAGGAAGCTAGTTTCTGCCCTGTTTGTTCCATCAAATCAGGACGAAAAATCAGCGCCAGTCGAATGATAGAAGTGACAAGAATCAATACGGATGCTGCAGGTAAGATGCGTTTGATACGACGATCCCAAAACTTCAATAGAGTGAACTCTCCTTGCGCCAGCTCCCGACAAATGATCGAGGTGATCAGAAATCCTGAAATCACAAAAAAAACATCCACACCAAGATAACCTCCTGGCAGCGCAGATGGTTCGACATGAAACAGAATGACCGCCAGCACGGCAACACTTCTGAGTCCGTCAATCTCGGGCCTGTATTTGATTGAATCAGCCATCTCCAATGGGTTTTAATGAAATATTTCAATCATTGATACCCATTTTATGGTGATTAATTATTTATTCATAAGCCCCAAGGCTATTTTTATCACGAATCACGCCAGCTCAGTCCCCTCATGGTTCCAGTCGATGTGGCGAACTGACCAGTCTCAAATCCCATATCCTGCAGCACGCTGACAAAAAGGTTGGGAAGTGGATAATTGTTGTTTTGGTCAAAAGCCAGATGTGATCCATGTCGGAAACCACCTCCAGCAACGAGCATTGGCATGTTATCCGTCGTGTGCTTGTTGGCGTCTCCAAAGTTACTGCCGAACAAGATTGTGGTGTGGTCCAGCAGAGTTTTGTCGCCTTCTTGAACATTCAGTAAATCTCCAATCAATTGTCCCAGCGCCCGCATGTGCTCACGATCAATGGCTTCCAGTTGCTTGAGCTTCTTCTCACTGCGACCGTGATGGGAAAGATTGTGGTATCCGTCAGTGATATTGATCCCGTCCACACGAATGGTTGGCGAGTTGTTGCTGTCCAGCAGTAGCGAGATGCTTCGAGTGGAATCGGTTTCAAACGCCAGTCGCGCCATCTGATACATCAAGCGTGTTTTTTCCATATAAGCGGCTGGACTTTCCGGATCTTCCGGCATCGGGGCAGAAGGTTCCGGCTTGGGACGCTTTTCCCATTCTTGCGCCAACTCAAGCCGTTTCTCAACTTCCCGAACGGAGGTCATGTACTGATCCAGTCGCTCGCGATCGGTGGATCCCAACCGCCGCTTCAGTTGAGAGGAAGGTTCGGCGACGGTGTCCATGATGCTGGCGCCAAGCTTAAGTTTGCGGATCTGCTGATCAACTTCGTCAGGTGTGCCCTGCAGAAAGAGTTTTCGGTAAACGTTAGCGGCGGAGTTTTCACAGGGAATCAAAGCGCCGGAATCGGTCCAGGAAAGACTGCGACGTCCTTGCCTTGCATTCACACCGAGTGTTAATGATGCATATCTGGTTTCGTGTCCGATTCGCATGGCGATCCATTGATCCAGTGAAATGGTATTCTTAAATCCACCACCGCCGGGATGAGGCGCTGCGGTCAGGAAGGAAACATCGGATGAGTTTGATCCATCCACGCCCGGATGAGACACACCGCTGAGAGCTGTGAAGTAATTGCGATACTCAGCGATTTCTTCCAGATAAGGAGATAGCTGATAATCGGAACCGCCTTCGGAGGGGAAGAACTTGTTCGGGAGGAGTCCGAGGTTATTGCAAATCCCGATTATTCGCCGTGGCGCTTTTTGGGATTGAAGAACGGATTCAGCGCGTCCGAACACCGGTTTCATGGCATCCAAAAATGG
>JAUIHU010000463.1 GCA_030432175.1 Verrucomicrobiia bacterium
GTTCCGACTGGCTTCAATGAGGCAAATCAGCGCAGATTTATCGGCTGTATCGGAGCAGAATCCTGATTTTATCTACATTTACGTGACCTCTCATGGCGCGCCACCTTCATATGCTCGTACCTTGTCAAAAAAATACGTTGGGGGTGGAAAACTGGCGTATGAGAGGTTTCTTAAGGAATTTCCCGGCGTAAACGAGTACTCAGTCCAATTTCACAGTCTGCCCACCGGAACCGCCGATGTCCTGATGCAGTTGCACGCCCAGAAACGGGGTATTCCATACAATAACATCCACCTTTCGCCCGCAACTTTATGGAATCTGCTGAAAAAATTTCCAGATTCCACCATCAAATTCGTTACTTTGCAGGCATGCTATTCAGGGGGATTCGTTGACGCAAAGGGCCGCTTGAAATACCACACAGCCCCGGAAATGGCTCCTCCCAATTTGACTGTGATGACTGCCGCACGCTTTGATCGTCCCAGCTTTGGTTGCAATCCAGGAAATGAGAAGACAGAATTTGGTTCAGCTTTTTTGAAAGCGTTGAACACTGGAAACGGCTCCCCACTGCTCCGGGATTGGAGAATGATTTACAACGAAGTAAAACGGGAAGTGGAACGTGTTGAGCAAACTGAGCAATACTCAGAGTTCAAACCGTCACATCCATCGTTCTATAGTAACTGGAGCCAGTGGGAATGATTTACATGCTGGCTTCAAAGTGATCCAGCATGTAAATCAGGACGAAAATGTTAACCACAATTAAATCCCCAGATTCGAGAGTGTCGCACAAACACGATTGACGGCGTCCACTAGATTGGGGTGAGATTCTTCAAACCCCACAACAGAAGCAGCCAGTCGATCAACCGCAGATTTTTCTCCACTGGCAGATTGGGCGGTCAAACCAGCCATGTCCTTGGCTTTTCCTTCATCTGTCTGTGCCAGGGAATTTAATTCTTCCTTCAGCGTATGCAGCAGTCGCAGGGTTTCTTCTCGGGATTGCGGATCCTGATTTGCGTCGTTTTTCAGACGTTCTTCCAATGCGTGTATCGTGTCTTGAATCATGGCCTGATACTACCCGGAATAAGCCGCTTCATAAAGGGAAACAAAATCAGATTTTCCAATCTCTCGCGGATTGAATTGCGCCGTCCACTGGCGCTCCGCCTCTTCCGCCATGAGCGGGATCGCATCCTGCCTGACATCCAGACTCTCCAGATTACTTTTCAACCCGGCAGTCCGAATCAGATTTTCTAAGAATTCAATCAACTCGGAGATTGATCTGGATTCATTCGATGGATCCGAAGTGATTCCCGCAGAAACCGATAAATCATGGTAAATCTTTGCCGCCTGATCATTTTCAGTGTTGAACTTCATCACCCACGGCAACATGACAGAGACCGCCTGACCGTGAACCACGTTAAAATGCGCAGTTAGAGGATTGGCTGCTGAATGAGCAGCCCCCAGCATGCTGTTCTCAATCGCCAATCCGGCCAGTGAAGCGCCCAGCAACATTTCTCCTCGGGCTTCCAGGTTTTTTGGATCTTCAAAAACCACTGGCAATGCTTTGGATGTCAGTCGAAAAGCTTCTCGCGCAAACATCATTGAAAATGGAGTCCGCTTCCGGGTCACGGCGCTTTCCACAGCATGAGTCACGGCGTCAATCCCCGCAGCTGCAGTGACTCGCGATGGTAATGAGAGAGTGAGAGTCGGATCCAATATGGCAATTTTTGCAGCTGCTTTCGGATCACCGCATGCCATTTTCAAATGGGTTTGTTCGTCTGCAATCAAAGCAAATGATTGAGCTTCACTTCCGGTTCCTGCTGTGGTTGGGATCGCTATCATCGGCAACATCGGCTTGGAGGCTTTACCGACACCCAGATAATCCCGCATTTTACCTCCATTCGTCAGGAGGAAATTACATCCCCGTGCTGTATCCAGACTGCTGCCGCCGCCCAACCCAACCAATAGATCAATATTTCCGCTTTTTGCCACTTCCAGGCATTGATCCACGCACCGGGTAGTCGGATTCTCTACGACTTTATCATAAACAAAAATCTCCAAACCGGAATCTTCCAAAGCATGACGAGCCCGTTCGAGATGACCTGCGGCGACAATTCCAGCATCTGTCACCACCAGAACCCGGCGACCTCCAAGATCCCGAGCCAGATCCCCTAAGCGCTCAATACTGTTCGCGCCAAATAGAATGCGCGGCCGAGGCTGATAGTCAAAAACAGCCGATCCAGGCCCTGTTTCTAATAATGTGGAAAGCGATGTCATGTATGGCTTCAAATTTGGCTGTCCTGGCCTTAACTGGCCAACCTGATCTCCATGGTCAGACGATGAAACGACGTGACAGATTCAGCGATCAACCATGCAGAGACGCCAGACAGGATTTCCATTTTTTGTCGATCTTTCGAGAATAATCCTGAAATTCCTGGTTACGGAAAAGCATTTCCATCCCAAAATAGTTGTGATTCTGGATTTCTCACCCTCTTTCTGACGCTTCCCTCTTGCTCAGAGCACAAAAAAACCACAGGATTTTTCCAATGAGTAAGGTTTTAATTATCGGAGCTGGCGGAGTTGGCGGCGTGGTCACACATAAATGCGCTCAGGCAAAAGATGTCTTTTCAGAAATCTGCCTGGCCAGCCGCACTCTCTCAAAATGCGAGGCCATCGCCAGCGAACTCGATCGCCCTATCCGCACCGAAAAAGTGGATGCGGACGATGTCAGTGATCTTGTCCGACTGATCCGTGATTTCAAACCGGATGTCCTGATCAATGTGGCGCTGCCGTATCAGGATTTGTCCATCATGGAGGCCTGTCTGGAAACAGGTGTGGACTACGTTGATACGGCCAACTATGAATCTCCGGAAGAAGCCCGCTTTTCTTACGAGTTTCAGTGGCCATACCATCCGCGTTTCGAAGAAAAAGGAATCATGGGCTTGCTCGGCAGCGGGTTTGATCCTGGAGTCACGAACGTTTTCTGCGCTTACGCGCAAAAGCATCACTTCGATGAAATCCATTACGTGGACATCCTCGATGCCAATGGTGGAGATCATGGCTATCCATTTGCCACCAACTTCAATCCGGAAATCAACATCCGCGAAGTTTCAGCTAATGGCAGATATTGGGAGAACGGCGCCTGGATCGAAACCAAGCCAATGGAGATCCATCAGACTTTCAATTTCCCGGAAATCGGCGATAAGGAAATGTATCTGCTTTATCACGAGGAAATGGAATCACTGGTGAAACATTTGAATGGGCTCAAACGGATCCGTTTCTGGATGACATTTTCTCAGAATTACCTCACTCACCTGGAAGTTCTGAAAAATGTTGGCATGACGCGGATTGATCCAGTGACTTATAACGGAACGGAAATCGTTCCTCTGCAGTTTCTGCGAGCCCTGTTGCCGGATCCGGCGTCTCTCGGACCACGCACTGTTGGCAAAACCAATATCGGGTGTATCGTTCGTGGAATCAAAGATGGAGAGCCTAAGGCAATCTATATTTACAATGTTTGCGATCACCAGGAATGCTACAGGGAAGTCAAGTCTCAGGCTATCTCCTACACGACTGGAGTTCCGGCTATGGTCGGAGCCATGATGGTGGTCAGTGGACAATGGAAAAAGACTGGAATTTTTAACATGGAGCAGATGAACCCCGATCCGTTTCTTGAACAACTCAGCAAATACGGCTTGCCCTGGAATGTTGTCGAGCTGGATCCAAAGTCTATCCCGCTGAAGGTTTGATTGAAATCATGACACCCGAAGAAAAACAGGCGCTTTACGACGATGCCATGCTGGCTTTCAGTATGGCTGAATACGACCAGGCGATCGGAATGTTCGAAAAAATCCTGGAACAGGATTCGCAACATTTCGACGCACAATTGTCTTTGGGCATGGCTTATTACCGGAAAGAAGATTATGCCCGAGCCATTGAAGAAGGCCATAAAGCTGAAAAGCTGAAACCAAAGGAGCAATTGGTTCATACCAACCTCTCCCTCTTTTACATGAAGAGCGGAGACAAAAAGACAGCCGAACATCATGGACTGCAGGCAAGGATAGCTTCCTGGCGGGATGACGCGCCGACGGAAAGTTCGATTTCGACCGAAGACAATCCGGATCTGAAAATGGCAGGATCGGAAGCGCCCAAGCCGATGACATTTGCAGCTCCAAAGAAATTCCCGGACATGCCCTGGAAGAAAAACAAAAAAGTTTAGGACCAGATTTTTTGACACCCAAATTATTTATGAGCGAGCCAACAACTGAATCCGATCATTTCCACTCCATTGGCCCCATTGAATCCATTCCGGACGGAGAAGGTAAATCTCTGAAAATTGGCGATGTCGATGTAGCAGTCTTTCGGTCGGGGAATGAAATC
>JAUIHU010000464.1 GCA_030432175.1 Verrucomicrobiia bacterium
GCGATGAAATCCGACTGAGCCGGGACGGATTATTGCAGGTGGACCGATTGATTCATGAATTTTTCCTGCCAAAACACCAGAACGCCAGATACGCCTGATTGGTAGTTTGAATCACCTATCACTTCGATCTGTCAGGGATTTGATTTAACAAAACAGCAACCAGCCTTTCATGTCTGAAACGGTATGAGCCAATCCACCTCACCTTTACCCAATCCTCCACCGGCGGGACAAAGCGCCGGTCACGGTTTTGTGAGTCCGGTTTATCCGCTGGAATGGTTCTATAACCGTTCGGATAAACAGATCCCCGAATTTGAATATATTTCGGCTGAAGACCTGCCTGAACCTTATAAAAAACTGCTGGATCACCAGCGCGACATGACTTCCACTCTCAAAAAGTTCCACAACTCGGAACAGATTTGGGTGCAAGCGTTGGAAAAATATCAGGAGGGGAATTTGTATCACCGGCTGGTTACACTTTGGATCCCTGACAATGACAAATCTCGCTCAACTCACAGTTCCAGACCTGTGGAGTTTGGAGCCATCCGCATTCATCTGGATCGATTCCCTGATATTGCCAGACAATGGATCCTGCAGGAAAGCCGTCCTCTCGGGCGGATCCTTCACGACGGTTCAGTGTCCTACTTAAGTCGACCTGAGAAATTTTTTAAGACCCGGACCGATGACTGGATTGGTTCGGCTCTCAGAATGCCGGCCGGACAAGTCGTTTATGGTCGGTGCAATGTTCTCTGGGATGGAGAGGCGACGGATCAACCGTTAGCAGAAATTGTGGAAATCCTTCCCACTGAAATTTTTTGAACGATCCCAAATTTGAATTAGGTTCCATCCAATCTGAAACAACTGAAGATTTAATAATCGCTGATCCGTTTATGGATCCATCAGTCTGAAATTATGATTCAAAGCGTAAGACAGGAATATGATGTGGTCATCATCGGCGCAGGCCCCGCCGGTACTGCTGCCGCTTCTATTCTGGCAGAAAAAGGACATAAAGTTCTGGCATTGGAGAAAGGTAGTTTTCCTCGTTACTGCGTTGGGGAATCGCTGATTCCATTTACATACCATCCCTTGAAGCGGCTTGGACTGATCGATTCGCTGAAGAAATCTGCTTTTATCAAGAAGTATAGTGTTCAGTTTGTCGCCCCATCCGGCAGAGCGTCACAACCTTTTTACTTCAACACGCGTTATGATGAGAATGTATCGCAGACATGGCAGGTGTTGCGTTCGGAATTCGATCAGATGCTGGTCGATAAAGCTGAGAGCAACGGCGCAGAAATCCGACAGAACACCCAGGTTAAAAAACTGATCTGGGAAGGAGAAAAGTGCGTGGGAGTGATCGCTCGCAGCGCTTCTGGTGACGAATACGAAGTGCGCGCTCCGATGACTTTGGATTGCTCGGGAAGGGAAGCCTTCAGCGCTGTCCGCAATGGGTGGAGAGTTGGCGACCCGATGCTGAATAAAGTCGCAGTCTGGACTTATTATAAAGGAGCCAGGCGTGATGAAGGAATGGATGCAGGCGCAACGACGGTCGCTTATGTGCCAGAAAAAGGCTGGTTCTGGTTTATTCCGCAGCACAATGACCAAGTCAGTGTCGGAGTAGTGGCAGAAGGAAAGTATTTGAGTCGTGATGGGGTTAAAAAACCTAAAGATATTTTTGAGCGGGAAATATGTCAGAATAAATGGATCGAAGACCGCTTGTCCACTGGCGAACAGTTCGGTCCTCATTACATCACTGGAGAATACTCCTTCCGTTCCAGATATTGCGCCGTTGAAGGACTATTACTGGTCGGAGATGCTTTTGGCTTTCTCGATCCGGTGTTTTCTTCCGGACTTCTCCTGGCATTGAAAAGTGGAGTCATGGCAGGGGATGCCGTTGACGTTGCTTTGCGGTCCAATGATTTTACGGCGGAGCAATTTGGAGAGTATGGGGATCTCCTACGTGAAGGCATTGAAAACATGAGGAAGCTGGTATATGCCTTTTATGACGAGAACTTCAGTTTTGCAGATCTGACCAAGAAGTACCCGGAATTGCACGGTGATTTAACCGACTGCCTGTCTGGGGATGTGAACAAGGACTTCTCCCGGCTGTTTGAGAAAGTTGCCGAATTTGCGGAAGTACCTGAATCACTTCCGTACGGAGGCCCAAAATCTTCATGCAATGATTCTCCCCTTGGGAATCCGAAACCAAATCCGGATGAACCCGCCGTGACGCCTGCCTGATACTGGCGAAAGCAGCTGTTCATTTCGCGCTGGATGACTGAAACACCTGCATGATTGCTCAATGGACTCTACCCGCAAGCCATTAAAATTTGTTCTGCTCACTCCCGGAGCGGGCGGAATGTATTGTGGTGGGTGCATTCGTGACAATGCGCTGGTGGCTGAGATGCGTCGTCAGGGTCATGACGCTCTGATGGCTCCTCTTTACTTACCAGTCAAAGTCGACGAGCCCAGTGTCAGCGCCAGTCAGCCGGTATTTTTTGGTGGAATCAGTGTCTATCTGGAACAGCAATTTTCCTGGTTCAGAAAATGTCCTCGTTGGTTAAAGCGATTGCTGGCATCACGAACTTTGCTGAAACTGGCATCCGGTTCAGCTGCCAAAACACGCCCCGAAGATGTCGGGCAACTCACTATTTCAATGTTGCAGGGAGAATCCGGCAGGCAGGCTTCCGAACTGGATCCCTTGATAGAATGGCTGAAACAGGAGGTGCGTCCCGATGTTATCGGGTTGTCAAATGCGCTTTTATTAGGAATGCAACGCCGCTTACGGAGAGAATTGAATGTTCCGGTGGTCTGCTTCCTCCAGGGGGAAGATACTTTTTTGGATGCTCTGGGCCCTGCCAGCAAAGATGAGGCTTGGACGGTTTTATCAGAACGAGCTGCCGAGACGGAACTTTTCATCTCTCCCAGCCAGTTTTTCGCTGATTTAATGGCGAATAGAATGAAGGTTCCGAGAGAAAAAATCGAGGTGATCCCCAACGGCGCCAGCATGCAAGGTTACTCGCCTCTTCGCCAACTACCTACGGTTCCGACTTTAGGTTACTTTGCCCGAATGTGCCCGGATAAGGGAGTAGAATTAATCGCTCAGGTTTTCCTGATTCTGAAGAAAAGAGATCGAGTTCCTGGACTCCGCCTGCATATTGGCGGCGGTATGGGACCGACAGATGAACCCTACGTGAAAGGGATCCAAGAAGAGTTCAAGGCTGCAGGTATTGATTCGTTTGCCAGCTTTTTCCCGAACGTAACCCGTGAAGAGAAAATTCGGTTTTTCGAAGGGCTCACTGTATTATCCACTCCAGCGCTTTATGGTGAGACTTTTGGACTTTATCTGATCGAAGGTATGGCAGCAGGAATCCCGGTGGTACAGCCTCCTGTGGCTGCTTTCCCTGAGATTATCAAACAATCTGGAGGAGGGATCCTTTCGGAAAACTCTTCTGCAGAAAGTCTGGCGCTTGCGATTGAAGAATTGCTATTGGATCCTGAAAAGAATGAAAAACTCGGCCACGCAGCGAGAGACAGCGCTCATTCGTTTTATTCTATGAAGCGAATGGCTGGAGACGTTGCTCAGCGGTTGATTTCATTCACTGGAGCTTAATAAAGCTGCAATTCCCAGCTTGGTGTGTGCCTCAATCACAAACAGAAGCCTTCCAAATCGGCACAGTCTGTTTCATCGTGTCGATCAAGAACTGCATAGCTTCAAAAGCTTCCAAACGATGTGGCGCCTGGACTTCCACCCAGAGGGATGGTTCTTTGACCGGGACTCGTCCGACTCTATGAATCACTTTGACTAGAGCAACCGTCGGCCATTTCTCGGCAATCTGATCGACAATCAAATCAAACTGCCGATACGCCATGGCTTCATAAACTTCATAATCCAGGGCTTCTATTTGAGATTCTCCTTCTTTGGCCCGGACCACACCTGAAAACCGAGCTACAGCTCCGATCCCATCTGAAATGACAGGGGTATCCAACTCAGCCAATCCTGGAATCGGCTCTCGGGTAATCACCGTTTCACGCTTCAACCCCATCATCACGGATGCTAAATATCTCCATCAGGAATCCCTGCCCAGATAGCGCCAGACAGGCACTGGGTCTCCGGCCAGTCCGCTCCACTCTCTGGAGATGAACCTAGTTGCACAATCCCTTGCGCTTCATTTTGAGAAGTCAAAGCAGCCACTGTCTCTGCCAGCGGAATATCTCCCTTATCCAGACTCATATAAGGGAATACAGCGGCGTGGAGTCTGCCATAGACCGGCGCGACATGAGGATGGTGGGATAATTCATTTACCAAAGCATTTCCAGGAGCAGAAAGAGATATTCCAGATCCGAACAACAAAGCCCGTTCACACGCTTCTCC
>JAUIHU010000465.1 GCA_030432175.1 Verrucomicrobiia bacterium
GTCACATTTACCTCTTTCGACGACATGGTCTCACACCGGCAGAGCCAAAGCGGCGTCCGGATCAAAAGTTCTGGCCTGAGCAGGTGCTGAAAGATTCCGTTGGGTGCTTCGGTGTCATGATGGCGGTGTTGTTCCTGGTATGTGGTCCT
Organism: Verrucomicrobiia bacterium; assembly: GCA_030432175.1. GTDB lineage: Bacteria > Verrucomicrobiota > Verrucomicrobiia > Limisphaerales > JAUIHU01 > JAUIHU01. The sequence goes on from JAUIHU010000465.1 coordinate 150, forward strand.
TATGTTCTGGGGTGGTCGGATCATCTGGGAGCTGGATTGACTGCGCCGGCTGATCCATCTTCCAGTTACGGAGCCGCTCGACCAGAGTGGTATTTTCTGTTCCTGTTTCAGTTCCTGAAATACTTCCCCGGTTGGACGGAGATCCTTGGGGCGATTGTCATTCCTTCACTAGGACTCTTGATCCTGTTTCTGATGCCATTTATTGCGAAGTGGCCTCGCGGTCATGTTTTCAATGTGGGTTATCTCTTTATTTGTCTGGCTGGCGCAGCCGGGTTGACCTACCAGGCGCTGGAACAGGACAAGAACAATCCTGAGTACGCTAAATCAGTCGCTTCCGCTGAGGAAACCATGGATCGCGTCATGGAATTAGCTGAGCAGAAATTCCCGGAAGCTGGAGCATTGGCGTTGTTGAGGCAGGATCCAAAAACTCAAGGTCCTAAATTGTTTGCTCAACATTGTGCTAGTTGTCACCGTTACGATGGGCATGATGGATTGGGAAATGGTTCCGATGAGGAGCCATCAGCCTCTGATCTCAAGGGATTTGCTACACGCGATTGGATGATGGGATGGGTTGACCACGATCGAATCACTTCAATTGAATACTACGGAGGCACAGCATTTGCCTCAGGCAAGATGACTCGATGGGTTCGTCGTAAAGTCAGCCGATTCGATGAAACCGAAATGGAGCAGTTGAAGTTGGCCATGTACGCCTTATCAGCCGAAGCCAAGTTGCCTGTACAAAAAGAGATTGAAGAACAAGAGGCAGACCTCATCGCAGAAGGATTCCAATTAATGAAAGACGAGGTCGGGTGCACCGACTGTCACCGTTTCCATAATCAGGATGAAGAAGCGACCGCGCCTGTCCTGACTGGGTATGGGTCAAAAGATTGGCTAACTCGTTTCATTAGAAACCCGGAACATCCGGATTTTTATGGTGAGGATAACGATCGCATGCCTGCATACGGAGAAGGAAATAAAATCAGCGAATCTGATTTGAGTTTGCTGGTCGACTGGTTGAGACAGGATTGGTATCGCCCCGAATCGGGAACCGCTGAAGGCTTAGTTGAGAATGAGAATAACAAGGAACCAGCCGAAATTGAATCAGAATCAGAGAGTGAAGATACAGACACTTCCGCTGAAGAAGAAGACGCAATAGCAGCGGTGATTTAGTTCGAGTTTAGATATCTCTGACTGCTAGTTTTTTTTTCGTAATGAATGATAAACAATGAATGAAGTTTACGAGTTTGTTTACCAAGATCCGGAAAAGGCATACGGGTATTTCAAGTTTATGATCTGTTTCGGGATCATAGTTGCGGGAATCATTTTCTACGCCTGCTTGCGACCTCCGGAGAGATTTGATGATCAGACACCGAGGCCAATCCTTGGAATTTTTGCCGCAGTGTTTATTCTTGCGATTTTTACAGCAGCCGGTTTCAAGGCAAGTGTGCCTCCTGGAGGCATTGTTTCAATACAAGTAGATCATAAAAGCCTTGCTCTGAGGTCGATACTTCCTGAAAGAGAGATTCGAATTCCCAAAGATAAATTGGAATTTATTGAAATCGTTAACAACAGGTTGGTGGTTAAGACAAGAGATCAGGAAACCTATGTTACGCCTGTGATTTACCCGCCTAAGCAAGCTGATCACCTGCAATCTATTATTAACGTATTGGAATTGGAAAACTCAGGAGGTGTACGGCCTGCTTCGGTTCCTCAACTTCAATGAATTCTAATTTTTAAATTTGTAATTTATAATAACCCAGTGGAGAGATTGAAATGAAATTAGGCATTATAAATAGCGCCTTTCAACAGGCCGGCGTCGATACCCAGACCGGGTTGGAGCATATTGCGCGAATCGGGTTTGATTCGGTGGATATCTTTACTGAAGCCATGACGGTTTCGGAGGAGGAGTTGAAACTGATAGAGTCCACGTGTGAAAAACATCATTTACCTATCGCATCGGTGGTATTGGTTGCCGTGGGTCTGGTTGATTTCAACGAACCAGTTCGAGAATTTCATGTCAACCGTGTGAAGAAGTTTGTTGATTTGGCAGAACGGTTCAACGCGCCAAACATTCTGTTGGTGTTGGGTGAATACATCTGGCAGAAGGAAGTCATTCCACCTGAAGAGCAGTGGAATTTTGGTATCGAGACCGTTCGGCAAATCGCAGATTATGCAGGTGAGCGTAATGTTGAAATAGCTCTCGAACTGGAACCCTTCCGCTTGAGTCTGCTGAACAATGTCAAAGAAATGGCTCGTTTCATTGATGAATGTCAGCGTCCGAATGTCAAAGCCAACATCGACGTCAGCCACCTGGTTCTGAGTGACACTTCTCCAGCAGATCTCAATATTCTGAAAGGCAAAGCTTGCCATGTTCATATCAGTGATTGTGATGGCAAAGTGCATGGCGATTTGCCCCCCGGACGAGGTGTTGTGAAATTTGCGCCTTATTTGCAGGCAATTAAGGAATTGGAATTTGATGGAACGATTGCTTTGGAATTGGAGTACTCGCCAGATCCGTCCAAAATTGTGGCATGGGTTGAAGAAGCCTATAATTCTACCAGCAAACTGATGGAACAGGTGGGGCTAAGAAGCTAAAGACGCTGAATGTTACTTACAAATAATACATCTGTCCGTAGACTTGCCCTGCTTGATTTCTTGACTATACTCACCATGCGGCGTGACGCGGGTTCCGCCGTGAGTTAAAAATTGATCCGCGACACTGAAATTATTTATGAGTTTGAATCTGACAGCGCTAAAGCAAGCCGCAACTGAAGCCCGCGGTTTAGCCATTGATGCCGTTCACGCCTGTTCTTCAGGTCACCTCGGACTTCCCCTCGGCGCGGCCGAAATCGGCGCCGTTCTTTTTGGAGATACTTTGAGAATCAACCCTGACGAACCTCGCTGGATCAACAGGGACCGTTTCATTCTCTCGGCCGGTCACGGAAGTATGTTCCTTTATGGTTGGTTGCACCTCTCCGGGTTTGACCTTTCCATGGACGAAATCAAGAATTTCCGTCAGTTGGGAAGCAAAACCCCAGGTCACCCCGAATTTGATGAAACCCCAGGTGTTGAAGCTACTACAGGACCACTTGGACAAGGCATCGGAAATGCTGTCGGTTATGCTATGTCCGCCAAAATGGCTGCCGCAAAGTTTAATACTACCGAACATACTGTTTTTGATCAGCATATCTTTTGTCTGGCGGGGGATGGATGCATTCAGGAAGGTGTGGCCTCTGAGGCGGCAGCTTTTGCCGGGCACAATAAATTGGATAACCTGATTTTAATTTACGATTCCAATGATGTGACTCTGGATGCGATGGCTGAAAAGACTCAAAGCGAGGATACAGCTAAACGATTTGAGGCCTATGGATTTGAGACACATGTCATTGATGGTCACGACATGGAGGTGATCCAGGCAACCATTGAAAAATGCAAAGTCAGTGACAATGGGAAACCCAAGTTAATTGTCGCAAAAACCGAGATTGGCCGTGGTATTCCAGAAGTAGCTGGAACTTCAGCCGGACATGGTGAAGGCGGAGCCAAGCACGCAGAATCAGCGCGCAAGGGATTGGGGCTACCATCGGAGACTTTTTATGTCAGTGAAGGGACTCGGTCATATTTTGATGAGCTGAAAAAATCTCGTGCAGCCGCTTACGAGACCTGGAATCAGTCTTATCAGTCCTGGAGACAATCGAATCCTGGTTTAGCGGCAGAGTTAGATGCTGGAATCAGTGGGGATGCTCCATCGGATCTCGGATCAAAGATTCCTGAGTTTGAAGCGGATTCGAAGCTGGCGACGCGCGCAGCAGGAGGGCAGGTAATGCAACCCATCAGCGAAGCCATGCCAATGTTATTCACTGGCAGCGCAGATCTCTACGGGTCAACCAAGAATTACATCAAGAACGGAGGAGACTGGCATCTGGAAAGTGATTCCGGCAAGAATGTGTGGTTCGGAATCCGCGAACATGGGATGGGAGCTATTTGTAATGGAGTAGCGTACGATGGTTTGTTCCGTCCAAGTTGCGCCACATTTGCTGTGTTTGCCGATTATTTACGTCCTTCCATTCGTCTGGCTGCCCTGGCGCATTTGCCTGTCGTTTACATTCTCACCCATGATTCAGTTGGAGTCGGAGAAGATGGCCCGACTCACCAACCAGTTGAAACTGTATCCGGTTTGCGTGTGATTCCTGGTCTGGATGTGATTCGCCCCGGAGATTCT
>JAUIHU010000466.1 GCA_030432175.1 Verrucomicrobiia bacterium
TAAGGAAACCAGGTTTGAAGTTCCGTAGCCCCATTATTTTCTCTGATGAGAATAGGCATTCCTGTTCCAGGATCCATTGGCCCTGCGAAGTTTTTTGGGGTGACGGGCCATGATCCAAGCGGTTCTTCAGGAGAAACGCTCAATTGGATGCGGCAGGCTTCAATGGCTCGGATCATCGCTATTTTCTGGTCCAGTTTTACAAATTTTTGTTGTGACTTTGACAAAGCCGGAATCAGCAGCCGATTCATGATTCCAAAAAGATCCGCATCCACCTCCTGCTGTATTTCTTCCTCCAACTGGTAAAGCGGCATATAGTTTTGCCAATAAGGCAATGTGTACCATTTGATGTGTTGGTCTCGTGTATGTGTAATTCTATCCCAGGCATGACGCAGTAAAACTTCCGGGACGGGCATGGCTTGAATCTCTTCCTCAGAGAACCCGATTTTCTCCAGGTGTTTTTTTGCAAACGGGTAGTTCATTAAGCCTATACCTGTCGCAGTCCACTCTGTAGCGAAAGGCATTTGAACAGCTCCATTCGTCAGCATAAAAAACTGATGAATCGTGTCTCTCCACTTTTGAAGGGAGAAGGATTGCGGGCCATTTCTAATTTCATTTGAGTCAAAAAACATTTCAGCCATCATCTCCCACTTCATTGATTTTTTAATATCAAGAAAAGGACTGGGGAGTTCTGTCAGACTCCAGTAAATACTGGGGCAGTCTGGTTGTTGGATCAATTGCTCCATTTGATTTAAAGCCATGGAGGTGATTGCAATCCCCACCAGGCCTTCAATCAAAGTTCCGCCCTCAGCAATATGTTGAGACATTCGAAAAAGAGAGCCCAACGATTCCAGACTGGATTCGAAATTCCCATGGGTCGCAGCGATTTGCGCGTCCAATAACAACCATCGCGACAGTCCCTTCAACCCTGCAAGGTGTGGCAACAACAAACCAAAACCTTCTTCACGCATGGGGTGATCCCAATCACAGGGGCCAATATTACTGGCCCGGATCATTTCATTGATCTCCATTCGATGCTCACTGACCAGCGCTACGGCCTCGTCTATATCCTCCTTTTCCAAGCCGTTTGAAATCCAGTCAGATACTTTTTCATCAATGTCAGGATCCTGCTCCCGGTCTTTGAATAATAGCAGCGCCTTATAGTAATGCGCAGCAGCATTACCTGGTTGATCGTTTTTTAAAGTACCATCAAAAAAACGTCCCATTTGCCTTTCCTCGGACGCCGGACTGATGTGGAAAATTTCCGGTTCTTTGCTATCATCAAATTCTGCCAGAATCGGACCTTGAGCATACAGCCCCCCCCCATTGGACAGGAGTAGAGCGAGTAATGTTTTTATATTATATATTTTTTTCATAACTAACTTTATTAATACGATAGCCTGATAAATAGCTTGTGTTCAGAAATCAGAACAGGATCGAGCTCCATTTAACTTTTTTAAAGATGGTGTAATCATTGGGATCCTCTTCAGAATCTGAGTCCTTTTTCTTTGTATTATTGGACGCCATTTTGAACTCTGGCAAAGCATCCGTCCCGATAATCATCGCTCGTTCCCGATACTCACTATAGGCCCCGGTGGAATGTGAATCCTCGGTTGGATTCAATTGTCGCATAAGAGCAAAAAGATTGAATGCAGACGGGGATACTGTGGAACGGTGGCTGGTTGCTTTTGTTTGAGAAGTTTCTGAGACCGTGTCGTTGTCTGTCTCCGATTTTCTATTTAGATCAGAATCATGAACATTTTGGTTTTCAGCCAAAATTTTATTATCAAAGGACGCTTTTATCTGTTCAACCGAATTTTCCTTTGTCAAATCAGATGTTTTCTGTTGATTCAGTATCCTTGGAGCCATCCAACTGGTGATAGTGACTAATGCCAGGATCCAGACACTGAACTGCCATTTGCGAGCAGAGGCTTTTCCAGCCTGGTACCCCAGTTCAAACTGGATTTCGCGTTCTCGAAGTTGCAGAGATTCCGGCATGAACGGTTGAATCTGCCTCAACTGGTTCTCCAATTCGCCAGTGTGAACCGGGTCGGGATTGGGGTTGAATTTTTCGTCGTTCATTTTTGAGTCAGCTGTTGATTTAAAATGGGATTGGATTCGAATTCCAAATGGTTCCTGAGTTGTTCCAGCGCTCCGTGGTAGGTGCGGTGGGCCTGCGATGTGGAGACACCCTGGATTCTGGCGATTTCCTCAAATCCACAATCTCCCCAGATCCGCAGAACCACGGTTTCTCTTTCTGCCTCACTCAGGCGCCTCAGCATTTGTTCAGCTTCTCTGGATTCGATTTCCGAGTCAGCCGATCGAAACCATCGCTGGCGCTCTGAGGCTTCATCCGTTTCGATGGCTGAGGTTTCTCTCTCCATACGACGCCTGTTGGAACGAATCCAGTTGAGCGCTTTATTGCGAGCCACGCGGAACATCCAGGGCCGAATTTCTTCAGGCGTCTTTCGTTCCCGGATCAACTGGATGAAGCATTCCTGGACGAGGTCCAGCGCTGTCGATTCATCCAGCCATTGCCGCAAATACAAACGGAGCATTGGAGCCAAAGACTCAAAGTGACTGGAGATTTCACTGGGTGTCAGGGATGCCATGCTTTTCTAACTCCACACCGCTCGGAAGAATTTTTCCCAAAAAATTTTGCTTGGTTCAGATTTTTTAAATCACACCACAAAAAAGCCGAGTCGTATCTTAAAAACCAACGACTCGGCATCTCCTGGAAAAATGGATGATTTTTCAATAAAATGTCAGAAAACGTAAATCATATCAGTTTTTAGTGAGGTCCAGAATTTCCACCTTCCGGAAATCGATCGGATGGCTTTCGGACTGCAATGAAATATACCCGGAATCAATAATCAGGTTGTCGCCTTCAATCAACTGTTTGGCGTCGCCGTCTCTCGGATCATATTGAGGCTTTTCGTAACTCAGGACCTCTTTGCCTTCCTGCCAGTGCCGGATCACTTCCCCACCCCGGACTTCCAGGATAGCGGTGACCCATTGTTCACCATGGTAGGTCTCTGAAGTGGAGTTGGTGCAATGGCGAGTCACCAGTTGATCGTCCATCACCACGTTGGTTCCGGGAGTGCAAAGATTGGAAGTCGTGCGCGGGTCTTTCCCGTTGCCGCCCAGAAATTGGGCTTCGATAGAGACTGGAAATTCCTGGTCTTTGGTCATGGATTTCGGATCCTGGCAATGCAGCATGGCTCCGCTGTTTCTCAGCGCCCAGCCTGGACCTCCTGCGCATTGCTCGCCGACAAAACGGTATTCGATGCGCAATTTATAATGGGAAAATGACTCGTTGAAAAAAATGTGACCATACTGGGCATCAAAATTATCATAGCCATCGTAGCGGACCTTCATCAGACCGTCCTCCACACGGAAAGTATTCGCGAAATTCTCTCCCACCTCGTGGCCGCGGATTTTTACGGTCCAGTCGCTTAGATCTTTGCCATTGAACAGGCTCTTCCAGCCGCAATCGTCAGCAAAGGAAATGGAAATCGAAATCAACAATCCCGCCACAGAAGCGATTAGTTTCCGGTTGCGACGTTCAAAAACAGAATGAATTGAGTGCATAAATCGGATATTGATCAAACCGTTTTAAAAACTCAATCCCTCAATCATATGTTGAGGTTGTTAGATGAGGTAGTCTTTTTGCAGTACACCTCATTACAAATACTTGTTCCACTTGCCGAGCTGGGGCTCAGCGTTCCCAGGGACGCCAGGCGCTTTTAATGGCGTCCGACGTGTCCTTCCCTGAAAATCTATAATTCCTAATCTTTAATTGGAACTTTCCACTGTCTTATCAAGCCGATCTATGATTTAAAAAATCCACATGATCGAACGCTACGCTAGACCCGCCATGAAGGCGGTTTGGACCAATCAAAGGAAGCTGGAAAACTGGCTGAAAATCGAACTGCTCGCCCTGGAGTCGCTGACCGAAGCTGGCATTATTCCGGCAAAAGATTTTCAAATCATCAAAGAACGCGCTGACTTCAGTTGGGATCGTTGCCTTGAGCTGGAGAAGACCCTGAACCACGATGTCATCGCCTTTACCACGAACGTCTCGGAAAATATCAATGATGACGCCAGCCGCTGGTTTCACTACGGATTGACCAGCAGCGACATTCTCGACACCGGATTTGCGCTGCAGATCAAGGAATCCACAGAAATCATGGTGGAAGGTATTGAAAAACTGCGGGAAGTGATCGCTGCCAAAGCCCGTGAGCACAAACACACCGTAATGATCGGGCGTTCCCATGGGATTCATGCGGAACCGACCACATTCGGACTCAAAATGGCGCTGATGTATGATGAATTTGGACGCGCATTAAATCGCCTCAAGAAT
>JAUIHU010000467.1 GCA_030432175.1 Verrucomicrobiia bacterium
TTTCATACGAAGCGCCACCTGAATCCATGGTAGTGATCGGAGCCGGTTACATTGGGTTGGAACTGGGATCTGTCTGGAATCGTTTGGGATCCAAAGTCACTGTTCTGGAGTATCTGGATCGCATCCTGCCGGGTATGGATTCGGAGATTGCCGAAGAGGCGAAGAAGATTTTTGCCAAACAAGGATTGGAGTTCCGACTGGGAGCTAAAGTAACTGGAGCCAGAACGGAGGGAGATCAGGCTGTCGTTGAAGTGGAAGGGCAGGATCCAATTCGTTGCGATCAGGTCCTGGTTTCTGTTGGACGAAAGCCGAACACCGAGAATCTGGGATTGGAAAGCATCGGTGTTGAGACGGACGAACGGGGTAAAGTTCGAGTCAACGAACGTTTTGAAACCTCTGCGCCTGGAGTGTATGCGATTGGGGATTTGATTCCTGGTCCGATGCTGGCGCATAAAGCTGAAGAAGATGGCATCGCCTGTGTGGAAGGCTGGGAAAGCAAGGCGGCGCCTAATGTTGATTATCATTTGGTTCCTGGAGTTGTGTATACCCATCCGGAGATTGGAGTGGTTGGATACACTGAGGACGCCTTGAAGGCAGAAGGTATTCCTTATAAAGTAGGAAGTTTTCCATTTGCCGCCAACGGACGAGCCAGGGCGCTGGGAGATACCGTGGGGAAAGTTAAACTACTGGCTCATGCCGAAACGGACCGGATTCTTGGGGCGCATATCATCGGACCGAGAGCTGGGGATTTGATCGCTGAACTGGTTGCCGCCATGGCATACGGAGCCAGCGCTGAAGATTTGCACATGGTTTCGCATGCGCATCCGACCCTGTGTGAAACGATCAAGGAAGCTGCGTTGGCCGTGGAAGGGCGAGCGATTCATATTTGATTGAAGACCATTCCACGAGTCGGCTCCAGAGCTTCCAGCTTGTGTTTCACTCAATTCTTAATATATTCCAAACATGCTGCTTCGATTTAATAACATTTGGACTTCTCTTCTGACGCTGAGTTTTTTGGCTCTGTCATCATTCATTCATGCAGATAAAATTCGATTGAAAACCAGTGATTCCTGGATCGAAGCTCCAGTGCTGGTGGAAAGGGCTGATTGGATCGCAGTGGATGTTGGCTATACTATTTTGAAAATCCCACGTGATGAGATTGTCGAGATAGAGAAGGAACCCGAAGTTGCTGATGTGACTGATGGAGAGTCCGCAGGGCAAAACGGACAGGCTGTCGAAAATTTCAATAGAGCCGGCTTGTATCGAACCGCCAAGAAAAGCCCGCCGGAGAAGCAAGTACTCGAATTGGTGAACGAATTGGGAGAAGGAGTCGTTCAGGTTCGCACGCCCAGTGGTTTGGGATCAGGATTTTTCATCAACGAAGATGGTTACCTAATCACCAATTTCCATGTGATTGAAGGTGAAACGCAGATTTCAATTGAAGTTTATCACGTCACAGAAGGTCAACTGGATCGTACCATTTACCCTGAGGTAAGGATTTTAGCGATGAACAAGTTTGAAGACCTGGCGTTGCTGAAGATTGAACCTGACGATGAAGAGCTTCCTGAATTTGAGTTTGTTTTTTTGGGAGACTCGGAGCAGTTGTCGGTTGGTGAAGGGGTGTTTGCGATTGGTAGTCCTTTGGGGTTGGAACGAACCGTCACCGAAGGGATTATTTCAACCAGAACCCGGCAAATTGAAGGTGAGCTTTATTTACAAACAACAACTCAGATCAATCCGGGGAATAGTGGTGGACCGTTATTCAATATGCGTGGTGAGGTCATTGGTGTGACCAACATGAAAATGAACTTCAGCGAAGGACTTGGATTTGCGATTCCGATTTCTGCGGTGAAATATTTTCTTGAACATCGAGATGCCTATGCGTACGACAATGGTAATCCCAGCAACGCATTTCGATACCTGGATCCACCTCGACCTCCGGTTTCTGCAACTTCCGGGGCTTCCAGCTCAGAGTCGGAGTGATCCTTGCCTTACGGCTGCGTCTACCTCTGAGCTTAAAATCATCCAGAATAAAAATTTCATAATTCTCGTAACCTGATCTCGTTTTCCATCGAACTGGATAAACGAGAATCAAATGATCAACTCCTAATGTTCAACAAATCCATGAAGATACAATTTCCTGAATGGCTGACGCGAAAATCCGCACTGGTTTTAGGTTTAGCCACAATGTTACCTGCCTTATCTCAGGCTGCGCCGCCTCCTGATCAATTGGTGTCGCAAGACACGATTGCGCTGCTGACGGTTCCTGATCTTAACGGACTGAAAACTGCCACCAAGCAATCGGCGCAATGGAAGATACTTCACGAACCGGCATTGAAGCCTTTTAAAGATAAACTCTGGAATGGGTTTTCATCCAACATACTCAAGCCTCTCGAAGAAGAAATACAGTTCAAGCTTTCGGACGGGCTGGCTTTATTGCAGGGGCAATTGACTTTTGCTATTTCCGGTGGCGGCCCGATCAACATTGATGAACCAGATGTGGATTTTTTGGTGATACTCGATTCTGGTAAGAACGAGACTCAATTGACTGCGATTCTGGATGAAGCTCGGAAGCGGATGCGCGATGGGGAAGTCCCTTTTGAAGAAAAGTCAATTCGTGGAGCCAGGTTTATCAAAATTCCAACAGGCAATCCTGACTTCGACTTATGGCTTGGGCAATCCGATGAACTATTATTGGCCAGTAATTCCCAAGAAGAACTGGAGAAGGTCATTGCTCGTCAAAAGGGTGGATCCGTCCCAAGTCTGGCGCGTAATCCTAAATATCAGGCACAGAAAGCCGCCTTGTTTAGAGATAGTCTGGTTTATGGATGGCTGCATTTAGAACCGATTGTTGACGCAGTCAAAACCACGCTGGCCAAAGCTGAGCAGGAAAACGGTCCAAACCAAATGGGAATATCCCCAGCTGCAGTGGTTCAGGCTATTGGAGTCACCGGATTAGTGGATGCCAGTTTTGGTTATTATGAAAAGCCAGACGGGTCTTATGTAGAATTGGCTTTGGGTGTGCCGCAAAACCTGCGCACTGGTATTTTTAAAATGCTGGCGTCAAATCCTAACGACAGTTCACCACCTCCATTTGTCCCTGCCAATGTTGATTCATTCTCTCGTTGGAGAATCGATCTCAACCAGGTCTGGTCGGACATTGAAGCTATGGTCGGGCGCATTTCTCCTCTGATGACCGGAATGCTGCAGATTTCACTGAGTCAGATTGGGAAACAAACAGATCCTAACTTTGATTTCAAAAGAAACTTCATTGGCAATCTGGGCGATGATTTGATTTCTTATTCTCAATCTCCGGCCAGTGGTTCGCTGGAAGATATGGCTACTCAACCAGGACTGTTTTTGATTGGGGCAAGAGATGCTGATCAGCTGGCTTCTGCAGTGAACACTCTTTTAACCGAGTTTGGATTACAGCCAAAATCCACCAAGTTTTTAGGCCGAACGGTTTACGATATTTCCACTCCAGGAGCTGATTTTGACTCAGCAGCCACCCAGGTAAGTTTTGTGGCCAACAGCGGTTATCTGGCTGTTTCTACCGATCGTTCCATTATGGAGTCTTTTCTCCGCTCCGGATCCAACAACGCAGGTGAACGGCCTTTACAGGCGAATGCCATGATGAAAGCTGCAGCAGCTAAAGTTGGCGGTCTGCGCACCGGTCTGTTCCTGTTCCAAAACGATAAAGAAAGCGTGAAATCAGCGTACAACATGTTCCGAGAAAACCCGGAATTCATCGAAATGATCCTTTCGGATACCGCAGTTGAGATGGACTTGGCGGATGGAGAATCGAATCCTGCCGACTGGATTGATATTTCTCTGTTGCCTCCTTTCAGTCAAATTGAGAAGTACTTTGGAATAACTGTTATGACAGGCTCGGTGGAGCCGGTAGGTTTTCGTTTGAAAGCATACACTCCAACTCCTCCTGGATTGTGAGGATTGTGAGATTGGAAGCAGCAGGCAATTTTGTCTGACTCGAAAAAATCCCCTGCTGAAATTACTCAGCAGGGGATTTTTTTAAGCGAAACGTGTCTTATTGGAAAATCTCCAAAGCAGGTTTAAACCAATGCCTTGATTTTATCCAGGATCGCCTTCTTTGGGGCAGGCCCCATGCTCTTATCCTTGAGTTCGCCGCCTTTAAAATAGAGCAAGGTAGGAATGGACTGAATCCCGTACTTCACCGCGAGCGACTGATTGTCGTCCACGTTGATCTTGACGATTTTAGCTGGTTGACCTTCCAGGTCTTGTGCAACTTGGTCCAGGACTGGGGCGAGCATTTTACAAGGTCCGCACCATTCGGCCCAGAAGTCTACTACGACGACATCTGTGCTGGTCAATGTG